>NZ_CANBCP010000009.1 GCF_947367085.1 uncultured Lactobacillus sp.
GGGTTATAGCCAAGTGGTAAGGCAATGGTTTTTGGTACCATCATGCGCTGGTTCGAATCCAGCTAACCCAATAGTTCGAAAGAACACCCAACCCGAGAAAAAGAGGTCATCAATCTGATGACCTCTTTTCTTTGTAATCTTAATTAGAATCCTGATTCAACTTCACCACGCCAATTAATGAAGCCATCAGTGATATTAGTTATATTTTTGTAACCCTTATTTAGTAATAACCTACAGGCATGTTTTGAACGTATTCCTGTATGGCAGATGAAGTAGTATTGATCATCTTTAGGGAAATTAAATTGATGAATTTCTTCAACAGGAAAATTAATACTTTCAGGAACATGTCCAAAAGCAAATTCAACCGGTGTACGTACATCGATTAAATGAATGTTAGGATTATCGCGTAAAAGTTCTTTAAGTTTTTGTGTTGATATCTTGTGCATTTTTAACCTCCAAAAATTATTTAAACAACAAAATTTGTTCAACTATCGAAATTTTTATGAATTTTTTAAGAAGAAAGGACCGCTAAATGACAAGACTAGTTAAAGTTGGTGTACGTGGAGATGGAATCGACTGGAAAACTGCACTCAAAACCTTAAAAGCAGATGATGTCTTGTTGCTTGCACCAGGATATTATCAATGGCCTCGAGGTTTGGATGTGACCGATATAACTATCAAAGGAACTGGGGCTAGTCCAGAAGATACAATTATTGAAACATTTTTTACCTTAGGCCCGGATTGTAATTTCTTCACAGTTGAGAATGCCTGTATTCAAGCTAAAGCACGTAATAACGCAATTTTTGTCGAAGAAAGTACAGATACATATTTAACACTTAGAAACGTAGTGATCCGCGGAAATGAAGATGATACTGCTGGTATTGCAGTAAATGGACGATGCACGTTAGAGCTGTTTTCTACACAAGTATTAAATGCTAGTGTGTCAATGTTTAAGAAGTCTAACTTTAGAATTACAATGAATGACTCATTAATCGACTATCCTTCTGAAAAATATTCTGCTTTGGGTATTCAAGGTAAGGGAACATCGATTATTTCACATTCACATATCAACGGAAGTATCAGTACTTATCCAGAATCTAATAGTGAGTTAGATCTCAATAATTCACTGGTTAAAACAGCTTTAATTCATGGGTCAACTTGGGTAAATATGCTTAATTCTGAAATTTTATCACGACAGGATGCGGGTCTTTATATTTCTGATGAATCTTGGGTAAATATCGTAAATTGTAAATTTAAAGGTGGGGTATTTATTGATAAAAATACGCGCACCATTATGCAAAATACCCAGCTGGATCGGATAATTTGTTGTGATGAATCAAAACTTACATTGATCAATTGTGCAATTATCAGCCATGCAGATTTTCAAGATAATAGCATTTGTGATGCTATGCGCAGTGCTTTTTCTGGGAGTGAAGAGTTCGAATTCTTTATTGCCTTGAATAAAAACGCATCATTAACAGGTAAAGATTTAGTTTTAAATCCTAATAATACAGTGATGGCCGTTCAAGATGATGCTAAAGCAAAGCTGGGTATTCTATCTCTTAGCAGCAAAGACTTAGATATTGAATGTAATAAGCGCACTAATATTGAGATTTCTGGTGTTAGATGGAATGCCAAAAAAAGTGATAAGTAATGGTGTTTACCAATTAGACCAATTTAAGATACAATAGTAAACGGAAGAGTATTATTAAGATAGAGGTGGATGTCATGCAAGAACCAATGTATATCAAAATTCATAATCAAATAAAAAAAGACATTGAAAACAAAAAATATACTGTTGGACAAAGAATTCCTGCAGAAAGACAACTAGCCTTGAAATTTAATGTTTCTCGAATGACTTTGCGTCAGGCGATTAAGACTTTAGAAGATGAAGGGATTTTAGAACGTCGACTTGGTAGCGGAACTTATGTTGCAAGTCAAAAAGTTCAAGAAAAAATGTCTGGAGTAATGTCTTTTACTGATATTACTAGATCAAATGGTCAAGTTCCTTCAAGTAGGTTAATTTCTTATCGCGTGACTAAACCATCATTATCAGAAAAAGAAAAATTGAAGATAGAAGATACCGATTTAGTTTTAAGAATGGAACGGGTGCGTTCAGCTGACAAAGTACCAATTTGTTATGAAGTAGCGACTATTCCATTTAAATTAGTTTCTAAATTTTCAAAAGATGAAATTTCAACTAGTTTGTACAAAACTTTAGAACAAAAAGGTAATTATAAGATAGGAAATGTAGTGGAACATATTGGAGCTAGTGTAGCTAGTGAAAATGATGCGCGACTTTTATCGGTGCATAAGGGTGAAGCATTGGTAACTAGAAGACAGGTAACTGAGTTATCCAATGGTATCCCATTTGAATATGTTCGTGCATCATATGTTGCAGAAAGATTTGAATTTACATTTGCTAAGTAAAAATTAGAAATAAGCAAAAAAGGGTAGTATCCATGTGAATACTACCCTTTTTTGCTTATTTAAGATCTTCTTTGATTTTTGTGGTTGAGATACCTGGTGTTCTTGGCAAGTAAACTACGTCGCAATAAGGCTTTAAAAAGTCGAATTGACCTTTCCAGTCATCGCCCATGACAAAAGTATCAATGTCGTATTTTTGAACATCTTTGACTTTTTGATCCCAATCTTGTTCAGGAATAACCTCATCAACATAACGGATCGCTTCTAAGATGTACTTTCTTTCAGCATAATCGTTGTAAGCTTGCTTATGTTTTTTGAACTCATTGAATTCATCAGTTGATAAACCCACAATTAAATAGTCGCCCAATTCTTTAGCACGCTTAAGCAGACGTACATGGCCGTAGTGTAATAAATCGAAAGTTCCGTAAGTAATTATCTTTTTCATAGTTGTCTCCTTATAGATATTTATATTTTAACAAATGAGAAGTGAAGAAATAGTAAAAGTTTTAATTTTTTTAATTAAAGATTAGGGAGTTTGATAGAATATTTATAATTAGGAGAAATTATGAAAAGCTTTTTATTTACTGTTTATTTATCATGTATCAAATTTCTATTGAAATTTACAAAAACTGATGACAATTTATATGTTGTTTTAAATGGCGGAGGCCGTTCTGGCTCTAATGGATATATTTTCTATAAATATTTAAAGCAAAATCATCCTGAAATCCAGGCCGTTTTAGTTGAGCCTTGGCCGACAAGTCACTTACCTTGGGCTACATGGAAAAAAATCGGTCAAGCTAAATATTTATTTACCACTCATCAGCCATTTAAAATTAAGAAGAGCCAAGTTTGTACTTGCTTTTGGCATGGTATCCCTTTAAAGAGAATGGGCTTTATGGCAGCTAATGATAGTTATCAAAACGATGTCAAAAACATGCGCATTTGGCAAAAACAAGCTGATCGCGTTGTATCAAGTAGTCCTTTATATGAAACATTAATGACGTCTTGTAGTGCAATCGAAGGTGAAAAATACATCGAAACTGGGTTCCCAAGAATTGATGCTTTATTTACGCCTGCTATTACAAAACAAAAGCTGTTAAAAGATCTTTTTGATACTGACGACTCACAGGCAAAAATAGGTATTTATATGCCAACTTTTAGATTTGAATTGAATGATGCTAGTGTCATGGAAAAAATTAAATCTGGAAACTTTTTTGCTTTTGATGATTTTGATGGCGAAAAGTTAAATAAAGAACTGCAAAAATTGCATCAATATTTGATTATCAAACTACATCCTTATGAAATGAAGCTAGTAGCAAGCAAAACGCACTTGTATTCAAATATCTGCTTTTTAAACAATTCTTATCTAACTGATAAAGATATTGATTTATACGAAATGTTAGCTAGCACAGATTATTTAATGACAGATTTTTCATCAATTTATTTTGACTATCTCCATTTAGACAAGCCGATCTACTTTGTAACTAATTATCTTGAGCAATATCAAAAAATTCGTGGTTTATTGCTTGCACCATATGAAGATGTGGTGCCAGGCAGATGTATTAATGATCAACATCAAATGATTAAAGCATTAAGTGTCGGTAAAGATGATTTTGAAAAGACGAGAAAATATTGGCTCAATTTAACATATACGATTGATAGCCAAGGTAATTGTCAGCGTAATTTTGAGAAAGCTAATAGTTAGGTGAGAAGTTTTGAAAAAAACATTACTCAATATTCTTTATAATGCTGTATATCAGATATTTTTGGTTTTGGTTCCTTTAATTACAGTTCCGTATTTATCTAGAAACTTGGGACCAAGCACCTATGGTATTTATAGTAATGTTAACAATACTATTCAATTTTTAATGGTATTTTGTTCATTATCTATTTCTTATATTGGGATGCGGACGATTTCTCGTACTCGCGCTCATTCAACTCCACAAGAATTAACTGAAGCCTTTTGGGGATTATGGTATTTCCAAGCTTTAGCAAGTGTAGTCATGATTTTAGCTACAGTTGCATTTGTGACTATTGTCAAAGTTAAATACTGGAACTATATCTTATTGATGGTGCCATTTATGATTTCGGCTCAACTTGATATCTCCTGGTTTTTCCAAGGATTAGCCGAATTTGGGAAAGTGGTTCTTCGTAATACAATAGTTAAGCTATGTTCTGTAGTCTTAATTTTTGGCTTAGTTAGAAATCCTAGTGATTTGTGGAAGTACTTATTGATTATGTCTTTGTCGACATTAGCTGGGTCAATGGTTTTTTGGATTAATATTCGTGAATACGTTGGCAAGCCCGTAAAACATTTTTATCGACTAAAAGAATCAGTGATTGCAATTATCACTTTATTGATCCCACAGATTGCAACGCAAGTTTATACATCACTTGATAAGCCAATTTTAGGACTTTATCAAAATTCCACACAGGTTTCTTTTTATGATAATTCGCAAAGAATTTCAAATATGATCTTGGGAGTTATTACAAGCATCACTTTAGTTATGATGCCAAAAATGGCGGCAGAAGAAAAAGAAACACAAAAAGTTGTTTTAAAAAAATCTCTTGAAGTAACTGTCATGTTGGGGTTAATCTTTGCTGTAGTTGTAATGGTTAATACCAAGCAATTTGTGCCATTCTTTTTTGGTAATAAATATATTCCAATGACTAATTTGATGTTTTGGTTTACATTAACAATTGTCATTATTCCTTTAGGGGGAGTTTTTGCCAATCAGTTTGCTTTAGCTAATAAACGCGATAAAGAATATGCTATTCCAGTTGTTATTGGGGCAATTTGTGAAGTTATTTTGACTTATTTCTTAGATCGTAGTCTAGCTGCTACGGGAGCTTTAATTGCAATCTTAATTACAGAATTAGTTGTATGTATATTGCGGGTTTGGATTGTAAGAGATGACTATGAATTTGGATATGTGTTTCATGATATTCCCAAATATTTCTTGATTGCACTAATTTCATTTGCAATTGGGATGGTTATTCCAAATATTATTCCATCTGCATTTTTGAATATGGCATTTAAGTCTATTATTGTAATGGCAATATATGCAGGATTAATGTTTATCTTTAAATTTGATCTTAATAAGGACATAATTTTATTAGTTAAGAAGTTTATGAAGAAGGCTTAGGAGGATGTTATGCCTAAAGTTAACGTTTTGGGAGTAGATTTTGATAATTATTCTTTAGAAGAATTCAAGGATCAATTTATCAGTCGCATTAATAACCATTTATCGACGATGATTGTGACTGCTAATCCAGAAATTGTTATGCTTGCTCAGCAAGATCATGACTTTATGAAGTTACTTCAAAATGATCCTGACTTTATTACTGCTGATGGAATAGGTGTGGTTTTAGCGGGCAAAATGCAAAAAACACCTTTAAAAGAAAGAGTGACAGGCTATGACTTATTCACTTGGTTCATGCATGTTGCTAGCTTGCGTAAATTACGCGTTTATCTAATTGGTGCCAAGCCTGAAGTGATTGAAGCTGTTAAAGAAAAAATTGCTAAAGAATATCCCGGCATCGTCTTAGTAGGCGCTCAAGATGGCTACTTTAAAGAAGATCTCAATACTATGGCCAAAAAAATCGAGGCAACTAAGCCAGATATGGTTTTTGCGGCAGTTGGTTTTCCTAAACAAGAACAACTAATTTCTATTATGCGCAAAGACAATTTACCTGCTTTAATGATGGGAGTTGGCGGCAGCTTTGATGTGTTCTCTGGACAAGTAAAACGTGCACCAGAAGCCTTTCAAAAGACTCATCTTGAATGGTTTTACCGTTTAATTACAAATCCTACACGTTTTAAAAGAATGCTTGCCTTACCTAAATTTGTAGTAGAAGTACAAAAAGATAAAAAGAAAAAGTAAGTAATAAAGCTAGTATTAGAAAGAATAATCATAGATGAAAGTTTTACATGTAAATGCGGGTCTTGAAAAAGGCGGAGGCTTATTTCATATCGTTAACTTATTAACTCAGGCTAAAGAAAGTGGTGAAGATTTTGAATTACTTACTTTAGCAGATGGTCCAGTTGCCAAAGCCGCTCAAGCTGCTGGTATTAAAACAACTGTTTTGGGTACTAAGAGCAGATATGATTTAGGAGCTTTAAAACGGTTAACTAAGTTTATTAATGACAATAACTTTGATATTGTCCATTCTCATGGTGCTCGTGCAAATTTATTTGTCGATTTAATCCATAAAAAAATTGATGCCAAATGGATCGTGACTGTCCATTCCGATCCTTTGAGAGATTTTGAAGGTCGCGGATTTTTGGGCGATATATTCACTAAGTTAAATATCAAAGCTTTGAAACAAGCAGATGGGGTTTTTGCTATTACTCAAAATTTCGCTGATCTGTTAGTTGATAAGATAGGCTTACCTAAAACTAAAATTTGCGTGATTTATAATGGCATCTTTTTTCATCCAGATTCTCAAATCCCGCCAAAATACGATCATCCATACTTTAACGTCGTAAATGTTGGTAGAACAGAAAAAGTTAAAGCACAAGATATGCTCTTGAAAGCTTTAAAACAGACAGGCGACCCTAATATTCATTTGCATATTGTGGGGGATGGCTCGCAATTAAATAATTTAAAGGCATTAGCTCGTGATTTGGGCATTAATCAGCAGGTAACTTTTCATGGCTTTTTGAGTCATCCAGAAATTGTAGAACTTTATCGGAAGATGGACTTAGCAGTTCTGACATCATATTCAGAAAGCTTTCCGTTAGTCTTGCTTGAAGCAAGCGATAATTTATTGCCAATCTTGTCTACTAGTGTTGGGGATGTGCGTAAGATGATCCCAGATGATGAACACGGCTTTGTGATTAAGATTGGTGATCAAAACGATCTGAGTGATGATTTGAATAAAGCTAGCCAAATGAGTAAACAGCAACTTAAACAAATGGCTAAAATTGAAAAAGAGTACTTGAGCCATAATTTTTCTATAAAAAATCAATTAGTTGCTATTAAGAATTACTATGAATTAGTGCTGGATGAAAAATAAAATGATTACAAAAACTCGAAAGCTAAACATTTTAGTAGGAATTGTTTTTTTACTGCCAATTATTGTATTGTCCGTAACCAATTTTGATAATAAATTACAATATGCCTATATTGGAGATTGCGTAATTGGATTAGTTTTACTATTAGCGATTTTTAGTACTGATTTACGTGATCTTGATCAATGGTTTTTAGAAAAAACAACTAGTACGCTGACAGTTTCTGTAGCTTTAATAAATCTTGGCAGTCAGTTGGGGTTATACAGTGTCAGTATCGGTAATTTTATTTTTGAATTAGCACTTATTTCATATGCCTTGAGTTTGTATTTTACGGAGAGACATTTCAATATCAAAAACCTGATCTTGATTACTTTAAATATGAATACATTAGCCAATTTTATGACCAGAAGTGGTGATATCGCTATACTCGTAATTTCAGTTTTGGCATTGGTTTTATATTTTGAAAGATTTCTAATTACGCACACGGAACAATTTAGGTTATTAATTTTACTAACTTATCTAATTCCAACTTTGATTGCAATTGTTTGGTTCATACCTGAATGGCCAATTATTCACCTTAACAATCTTAATTGGTTGATTGAAGCTATTGGCGTAGTTTTAATCGTTTTGATCGCGATTTTTTTGTTAAGAAATAGAGAGAAATTAGTCTTAACTAGTCATATTATCTTTGGCACCATTATTTACCTTGGAGTAAGTGAATTAGCATTATTATTTGCTCAACCACAAATCTTGAGCGTCTCTTTTTTAGTTTTGATGCTTTTAGTTTATCTAAGCTTATTAAATTTCCTGGGAAATATCGAGCTTGCTAATACTCAGCGCAAAATTTCGGTAATTATTCCAACTTATAATGGAGCGGATACAATTGTTGAAACTTTGCAATCTGTGAAGATCCAGACTTATCGTGATTGGGAAGTCGTGATTGTAGATGACGGTTCCACTGATGATACTGAAAATGTAATAAAACGATATTTAGCTTATAATAAACTGCCTGTAAGATATATTAAACAAACTAATCAAGATCAATTGAATGCGGTGAAACATGGCTTGAAATATATCACTGGTGATATATGTTATATTTTGCATTCTGATGATGTCTTATATGATACGAACGTCTTTTATCGGGCAATGAGTGCATTATGTGGCGAGCGATGTGATGGAATCTTTATTGGTATTCAAGAAATTGACGCCAAGGGAAAGTTAGGCAAGATCTTTCGAACGAAATCTTATTATGATAGCAAAACCACTGTAGCTAAGACTGCTTTAGGATTAGGAAGAAATCCCTATGTTGATTTTACTTATTGGCGGCGCGAAGTTTTTGAAAACCAAGTTAAGCAAAATTATTTAACGGATAATTTACCTGCCTGGTATGATGCAAAGTCTAACTTTGGGCTAAAACTTGTTAATAGCAACTTTATTGGTTTAAAGTATCGAGTATTTGAAGGTAATTATTTAAACTCCGCTGATGGTAGTGTTAATGTTCTTTCTGGAGAGTTGCGCACTTTACACCATATTTTAAGTCGCTTAAATATTCCAAGTTTTAAATTGCAATCAATTTTTTATCGGGCAATGAACAAGTTTGCACTTTCAAGTATTTGTCCAGTTTTGTTTAAGCAAGGAAGAACTAGTTTAAAAAATATTACTCCAAGTGTAGTTAGCCGGCGGGTAAAAGATTTATCTAATCCTTATGTCAAAGCAATTGTTGACTTCAGCCAGAATTATAACGAAGAAATAGAAAAAGATATTGCTATTCCTGCTGAATTAAAAATCTTTGATGGAGCTGATATACGTTTATTTAATCGTCAGCTTAGTCAAAACCAGCTTGATCCCTTCTATTTTGAAATGATGAAGACTATTGGACAAGGAACTGGTAAAATGCGAGTAACACGTCATGATAAAGAAAAACTAGAAAGAATTCTAGAATTTTTCACGATAAAAGATTACGTAAAAATTGAGGTAAAAAAATGATTCCAAAGATTATTCACTATGTTTGGGTAGGTGGCAATCCTAAACCTAAGAAAATTCAAAAATGTATGAAAACTTGGAAAAAGCATTTGGGTGACTACAAGATTATCGAATGGAACGAAAGTAATTTTGATATCCATGAAAATAAGTATGTCGAACAAGCTTATAAGGCAAAGAAGTGGGCTTTTGTTTCTGATTACATTAGAGCAAAGGCAATTTATGAATATGGTGGTATTTATTTAGATACTGATGTCTTAGTATTAGATGATTTACACGACCTTTTAAATAATCGTGCTTTTACCGGATTTGAAAATAAAGATAATCCTTTCACTGCTGTCTTTGGAGCGGAACCACACCATCGCTTAATTAAGGATATGCTTGATTATTATAATGATCGTGATTTTGAATTTGATAATCAAGATCAAATGGCAGGCGTAAATACTGTTTCAGTTTCTGATATCTTAAAAGAAAAATATGGAGCTAAGCCTAATAACAAAGAACAATGGCTTACTTATGGCATTCATGTTTATCCAGATGGTATTTTATGTAATCCATCTAAAAATTCTAAAACAATTCATGTCTTTACTGGAACTTGGATGGAAGGTGCTAAGCCTTTGAAGCGTAAGATTGTAACTAACTTAAAACTCCAAATTAAGACACCATTTGAAGCCGGTTTATACGCTAAAGTATTTAGATAATAAATTAGCATTGTTAATTTGACAATGCTTTTTTGATATCTGCGCGTGTTTGATTATAATTATAGACAAACAATAGAAAGTTTATTTAGTGAGGAACAATGTTAAATACAAATATTGATCAAGATGATTCATTGATCTTACACACAGATTTATACGAAATTAATATGATGTACACTTATTTCAAAAAGGGAATGAGTGAAAGAAATGCCGTATTTGAAGTCTTCTTTAGAAAAGAACCATTTGGCAATGGATATGCTTTAAATGCGGGTTTAAGTCATGTAATTGATTACTTAAATAATTTTCACTTTAAAGAAAGTGACTTGCAGTATCTTAAAGAACAAGAAGATTATGATGACGATTTTATTGATTATTTGCGTAATTTGAAGCTTAAATTAACTGTTCGTTCTGCTTTAGAAGGTGAGCTAGTTTTTGCTAACGAGCCAATTATGCAAATTGAAGGTCCGCTTGCTCAATGTCAATTAGTCGAAACAGCGATCTTGAACATTATTAACTTCCAAACTTTGATTGCAACTAAAGCCGCTCGCATTAAAGTGGCTGTAGGAAACGACAGTTTGATGGAATTTGGTACTCGTCGCGCTCAAGAAACTGATGCTGCAATTTGGGGAACTCGCGCAGCTTATATTGGTGGTTTTGATTCAACAAGTAATGTTCGTGCAGGAAAATTATTTGGTATCCCTATTTCAGGAACACACGCACACTCATTAGTAGAAAGCTTTAACAATGAATATGAAGCTTTCAAAGCATATGCGCAGACTCACAAAGATTGTGTCTTTTTAGTAGATACTTATGATACTTTGCGCAGCGGGGTTCCAACAGCTATCAAAGTTGCTAAAGAAATGGGCGATAAGATTAACTTCTTAGGTGTCAGAATTGATTCTGGTGATATGGCTTATATTTCTAAGAAAGTTAGAAAACAGCTTGATGATGCTGGTTTTAGAGATGCAAAGATTTTTGCTTCGAATGATTTAGATGAAAAAACTATCCAAAACCTTAAGATGCAAGATGCCAAAATTGATGTTTGGGGAATTGGTACTAAGTTAATTACTGCATTTGACCAACCTGCTTTAGGTGGTGTCTATAAGTTGGTCGCAATTGAAGATGAAAACGGCAAGATGCGTGATACTTTGAAAATTTCCTCAAATGCAGAAAAAGTTTCTACCCCAGGTAAAAAACAAGTCTGGCGTATCCAAGCCAATTCTGAAAAGAAAAATGAAGGTGATTGGGTATCAGGTTATGATGAAGATCCACGTGATTTTGAAGCACTATTTATGTTCCATCCGCAATATACCTACATCAATAAGGTGGTCACGGACTTTACTGCGCGTCCACTTCTTCAAACTATCTTTTTACAAGGTGAACAAGTTTACCATGAACCTAGCTTGAAAGAAATTAAGGACTTTGCTGCTAAGAACTTAGATGGTTTATGGGATGAATATAAGAGAAGCTTGAATCCGCAAGACTATCCAGTTGATTTGTCACAAGAACTTTATGACCACAAGATGAATTTAATCAATGATATCAGAAGCAAAATTATGAAACGAGGCTATTAATTGATGAGACCCTTACAAGAAAAGATCGTTGCTTATGAACACGTTAAGCCTGAAATAGATCCAAAACAAGAAATTAGAAAGTCTATTGACTTTCTCAAGAATTACTTAAAAGAGAATCCTTTTTTAAAGACCTATGTCTTGGGAATTTCAGGTGGTCAAGATTCGACTTTAGCAGGTAAGCTTGCGCAAATGGCAATTAGCGAAATGCGTGAAGAAACTGGTGATAATTCTTATCAATTTATCGCTGTGCGTTTGCCTTACGGTAAACAAAATGACGCTAGTGATGCTGCAGATGCTGTTGCTTTTCAAAAACCAGACCAAGATTTGATTGTAAATATTAAAGAACCAGTTGATGCTTTAGTTAAAGTTGTTGAAGCTACAGGTCAAAAAATTACCGATTTTAACAAGGGCAATATTAAGGCTCGGCAAAGAATGGTCGTTCAGTATGCGATTGCTGGTGCAAATTCTGGAGCAGTAATTGGAACAGACCATGCTGCAGAAAACTTTTCTGGCTTTTACACTAAATATGGTGATGGTGCAGCAGATATCACGCCTTTATTTCGGTTAGATAAGCGTCAAGGCAAGCAAATGCTCAAAGAATTAGGATGTCCGAAACACTTATACATGAAAGCTCCAACTGCCGACTTAGAAGAAGAAAAGCCAGACTTACCAGATGAAGTAGCGCTTGGTGTAACTTATGATGAAGTTGATGATTATCTTGAAGGTCGCCAAGTTAGCGAAAAAGCTGCTGAGCAAATTGAAAAATTGTGGAAAAAGAGTGAACACAAACGTCACTTGCCTGTAACTATTTTTGATGATTTTTACAAGAACAAGTAACTTGATAAAAGATCATATCTTTTAATATAATAGTATAGGTAATAAGGGAGTAACGGCAAGCGATTGCGACAAGCCCAACAACCGAGAGCGCTGACTTTCTGGACTTGTCTTAATGAGTGAGACTTATGCGCCAGAGATGGGCATAAGTCTTTTTTCTTAGGGAGGAAAGTTTTGAAATATTACGATAAAAATATTCCAGAAGTTGAAAAAGACCTTGATACGTCTTTAAAAACGGGATTAAGCAATGAAGAAGCTAAAAAACGTTTAGACAAATATGGTGAAAATGCATTAGCTTCAAAGAAAAAGCGAAGTATAATATCACGCTTTTTTGATCAGTTTAAAGATTTTATGATAATTGTCTTGATCATTGCAGCCATTGTATCTGGTATTGTTGCCCAGGAATGGACTGATGCCGCAATTATCATGATCGTTGTTTTGATTAATGCTATTCTTGGAACTTTTCAAGAAGCTAAATCAGAAGCAGCTATTGATGCTTTGAAAGAAATGTCGACGCCAAGTGCACATGTAAGACGTAATAATGTTATTTTGGAAATTCCAAGTACGGAAATTGTTCCTGGTGACGTTGTCTTGCTTGAAGCAGGTGACGTAATTCCAGCTGATATGCGTTTGACAGTAGCTGAAAGTTTAAAAATTGAAGAGTCTGCCTTAACTGGTGAATCGGTCCCTGTTGATAAAAGCAGTGAGACTTTGCCAGATGGTGAGGTTGCATTAGGCGATCGGATTAACATGGCTTATGCTAACACCAGCGTAACTTATGGACGTGGGGAAGGTATTGTAACGGCTACAGGGATGAACACTGAAGTTGGTAAGATTGCCACAATGCTTAACAATGCCGATGAAACTGATACTCCTTTAAAGCGCAATTTGAACCAGCTTGGTAAAACTTTAACTATTATGATATTGGCAATCTGTGTGGTTGTCTTTATCGTTGGGGTCTTAAAAGCTAACCCGGCTGATCGAAACTCAACTTTGATGATTAATATGTTCTTAGTTGCGGTTTCTTTAGCAGTTGCTGCAATTCCTGAAGGTTTGCCAGCAATTGTCACAATTATCTTGGCCTTGGGTACCCAGACAATGGCCAAACATAAAGCAATTGTTAGAAAGTTGCCAGCTGTTGAAACCTTAGGTGCCACTGATATCATTTGTTCTGATAAAACTGGTACGTTAACTCAAAATCAAATGACTGTGGAAAAAGTCTACTATAATGGTGTAATCCACGATCAAGATCAAGAAATTAAACAAGATAATCCAGCACTTCTTTCGATGATTTTGGCAAATGATACTCAAATTGAAGAAGGCGGCCGACTTTTAGGTGATCCGACTGAAACAGCTCTAATTCAATATGCATTTGATGAAAATATTGATGTTCAGACACTTTTAAAAGAAGATAAACGAATTCAAGAAGTACCGTTTGATTCAGTTCGTAAGTTGATGTCAACTGTGAATAAGTTTGGGGATAAGTATTATGTAGCTGTTAAAGGCGCTCCGGACGAATTATTAAAGCGTGTAACTAGCGTAGAAATAAATGGTAAAGTTGACCCAATTACTGATCAGCAAAAACAAGATATTTTATCTGCCAATAAAGATATGGCTGAAAATGCGTTGCGTGTACTAGGGTTAGCTTATAAATATGTTGATAAGCCTTATGATGATCCGACTACAGATAATGTCGAACAAGATCTGATTTTTGCAGGCCTTGTCGGTATGATTGACCCAGAAAGACCAGAGGCAAAAGCTGCTGTAGCTGAAGCAAAAAGAGCTGGCATTAGAACTGTAATGATCACTGGTGACCATCAAATTACAGCGGCCGCAATTGCTAGTCGTTTAGGAATATTACAAGAAAGTCCTGAAAAAAATAAAGCGGTTATTACTGGTGCGCAATTAGATAAATTGTCAGACGATTACTTTATTAAGCATGTTCAAGACTACAGTGTATATGCTCGTGTTTCTCCAGAAAACAAAGTAAGAATCGTAAAGGCATGGCAGGCAAACGATAAAATTGTTGCGATGACAGGTGATGGTGTAAATGACGCACCAAGTTTAAAACAAGCTGATATTGGAATTGGTATGGGAATTACTGGTACTGAAGTTTCCAAAGGTGCTAGTGATATGGTCTTAGCTGACGATAACTTTGCGACGATTGTTGAAGCTGTTAAACAAGGACGTAAAGTCTTCTCTAATATTCAAAAGGCTATCTTGTACTTAATGAGCTGTAACGTAGGTGAAGTTTTAACAGTCTTTATGATGACGATGCTAGGCTGGGATATTTTAGAGCCTGTGCAATTATTGTGGATTAACTTAGTTACTGATACCTTACCAGCAATTGCCCTTGGAGTTGAACCTGTTGAAGCCGGAATTATGGATCGCAAGCCGCGTGGTAAGAAATCTAACTTCTTTAGTGGCGGTGTAGCAAGTTCCATTATTTATCAAGGTATCTTAGAAGGTATTTTAGTTTTAGGAGCTTACCAATTTGGTCTTCATGTTGGACCACATGTAACTAATCCACAACTGCAACATGCAGATGCATTGACAATGGCATTTTTAACCTTAGGTTTAATTCAGCTATTCCATGCATTTAATTCAAAATACATCCACCAATCAATCTTTAGAGCACATACTTTTTCTAATAAGTGGTTTAACGGTGCAATTATTATTGCCGCACTTATCATGTCTGCTGTAGAATTGCCATTTATGACAAAACTATTTGATGTTACTGAGTTAGATGGAATTCAATGGCTCGTTGTCTTATGTGCGGGTGTATTGATGATTTTAATTGTTGAAGTAGTTAAATTAGTTCAACGCTCAATGGGAAAGAAATAATAAATTTCTCTTAACAATTTGACCTCAAGCAAATTTTTGCTTGGGGTCTTTTTTGTTTTGGTTTAAAATGCACGTATGAATGAGAATGAATTACAAAAATTAGTTGAAGTTATTTCATTAAAATATTTTAACCGTCCCTTTATTCACAAAGTAAAAATAAATAATCGCATGCGTACGACTGGTGGGAGATACTTCTTATCAGATCATCATATTGATATTAATGGCCATTTTTTAAAACCCGAATACTTTCAAGACCTAATAGGAATAATTAAGCACGAATTAACTCACTATCATTTGCATTTATTAGGCCTTGGGTATAAACATCAAAATCGTGACTTTAAGATTTTATTAGCTAAAGTTGGAGGCTCGCGTTATGCACCAGATATTGGATTAAGAAATAGGCGCAAGATCAATTACGTTTATGAGTGTCAAGCTTGTCATTTTCGATATCCTCGGGTTCGCAGAGTTAATACTGCGCGTTATCGTTGTGGAAAATGTGGTGGAAAACTAAAATTGATTATTAATAATAAATAAAAGTGAAAAAGATGTTTGCTTATTTTGCTTAATTCTGGTATATTATTGAAGTACGCGGGCGTGGCGGAATGGCAGACGCGCAAGACTAAGGATCTTGTGATCGCTTTTAGATCGTGGAAGTTCGAGTCTTCTCGCCCGCACTGGATAAGGGAGTCGTTGATGCGGCTTCCTTTTTTGCTAGAAAAATAATGAAGGTTAAGGAGCTTGCCGATATGACAAGTAAAAAAGTACAAAATATTACCATCGGGGCAATTTTTGTTGCTATTTTAATTATTCAATCTTTCGTGCCATATTTAGGATATATTAGAATTTTGCCAGCTTTGCCATCAATTACTATTATTCCTTTGACAGTTGCAATTGCAGGTGGTTTATTAGGTACTGGATTTGGAACTGCTATGGGACTTGTTTGGGGAGTATTAAGTTTAATTTTGGCTTATACTCAGCCTGGCGACATGGTATCTTTGATGCTATTTCAAAATCCGTTTATTGCCATTGTACCTAGAGTGGCAGCGGGGTTTGCAGGTGGAATGATTTCGCTTGCAGCTAAAGAAGAAAGTAGACGTCAAAAAACATTTATTTTTGGGCTAAGTGGATTAGCAGTATCGCTGATTAATACTTTATTGGTAATTACACTGACCAGTTTATTTTTCGCTAATAATCCCGCCGCCCTTCTTCATAATTTGGGTCAAAGTACGTCGCAAGCTCCATTAATTTGGATTTTATTAGTAGCTTTAGGGATGAACGGAGTAGTTGAGGCAATCTTTACTGGCGTGGTTACTCCTATTATTGTGATGCCGTTAAGACGTTTTTTAAGTAAGAAGAGTCGATAAATAATGCCGAGAAGGTCAAGATCAAGAAGCAATAAAAATAATTTATTACTACTGAAGGTTTTTGCGTTTGCAATTGTTTTTGTTGTCTTACTTGCTGGACTTTATTATCGTCATCAAGTGTTAACTAATCAGCAGCTTCAACAGCAAGAAATGCTAAAAAAACAGGCTATGCAAAGTCGTAGTAATTTTATAAAAACTATTGCGCCAATTGCACAAAATGAAGACAAACCCTATGGGATCTTGCCTAGCGTGACGATTGCTCAAGCCGCTTTAGAAAGTAATTATGGTCAAAGTGAATTAGCTAAAAAATATAATAATTTATTTGGAGTAAAAGGTAGCGATCCTAATACTAGTCAAGTTATGACAACACAAGAATTTGTGAATGGCCGTTGGGAAACAATTCATGGTCGCTTTCAAATATATGATTCTTATCAAGCAAGTATTCACGCACACACTATGCTTTTTGTAAATGGGACAACTTGGAACTCCAAACAATACCAACATGTCCTAGCAGCCAAAGATTATCGAACGCAAGCTAAAGCTTTAGAAACTGATGGTTATGCGACTGATCCTGGCTATGCGAATAAAGTAATTCAAATTATTGAGGAATATAATTTAACTCAATACGATAATTAATAGCTCATCGAACAGATGAGCTATTTTTTGTTATAATGGATAGGTCAATTTTTACTGTTTTTTGTTTAAGTAGATGGGGAGCAAAATGAGCGAAGAATCAATTTTACAAGGCTTAAATGAGCAGCAAAAAAAAGCTGTTAAGTGTACTGATGGACCACTTCTAGTTGTCGCTGGCGCAGGTAGTGGAAAAACATCGGTTTTAACTAGAAGAGTAGCTTATCTGATCGAAGAAAAGAATGTGGCTCCTTGGAATATTTTAGCGATTACTTTTACCAATAAAGCGGCTAGTGAGATGCGTGAACGCGTACAAAAACTTCTTGGACCGGTAGCTGAAAGTATCTGGATGTCAACTTTTCATGCATTGTGCGTCAGAATTTTACGTAGAGATGCTGATAAAATCGGCTACTCAAAGAGTTTTTCAATTGCGGATTCAGCAGAACAATTAACTTTAGTTAAACGAATTCAAAAAGAATTTAACATTAATCCTAAAATGTATGATCCAAAGGCAATTTTGGCTACTATCTCAAATGCAAAAAATGACTTGATGACGCCTGATGCCTTTGAAATGCAAGCTAAGAGCCCATTTGAAAAGGTGACAGCCAAGGTATATCGTGAGTATCAACATCATCTGCAACGTGATCAGATTATGGATTTTGATGATTTAATTATGCAGACGCTTGTTTTATTCAAAAAAGATAAGGCTACTCTGCATTATTATCAAAATAAATTCCGTTATATCTTAGTCGACGAATATCAGGATACTAACCAAGCTCAATATGAACTTTGTCATATGTTAGCAGCTCAATATAAAAATATCTGTGTTGTTGGGGATGCCGACCAGTCAATTTATGGCTGGCGTGGCGCTAACATGAACAATATTTTGAATTTTGAAAAAGACTATCAAAATGATGAAGTTCACACTATTAAGTTAGAGCAAAATTATCGTTCAACCGGCCACATTTTAGATGCGGCTAATGCGGTGATTAAGCACAATTTTAAACGTAAACCTAAAAAGCTTTGGACTGATCGCGGGGAAGGTCAAAAGGTAAATTACTATCGTGCCCAAAGCGGCAATGATGAAGCTCACTTTATTGTTTCTAAGATTCAAGAAGAAATGAAAAAAGGAGAGCGTAAGTACAAAGATTTTGCAGTTCTTTATAGAACAAACGCTCAATCTCGTAACGTCGAAGAAGCCTTTGTTAAATCTAATGTGCCTTACAAGATTGTTGGTGGTCACAAGTTCTATGACCGAAAGGAAATTAAAGATATTTTAAGTTACTTGAAGATAGTAGCTAACCCTGCTGATTCGATGAGTTTGAACCGAATTATTAATACTCCTAAACGAGGAATTGGGCCAATCAGCATGGCAAAGTTCAATAGCTTTTTAAATGAACATGATTTTTCTGTTTTAGAAGGTTTTCAAAATTTGGCTCTAGCTCCAATTAGCGGCAAGGTAGCTAAGACATTTGCTGAATTCGGTAGCAATTTAGAAGATGCTATCAAGTATGCAAAAGATCATAGTGTCACCGGATTAACTGAGAAGATTCTTGAAGATTTCGGCTATAGTCAAGCTTTGAGAAATGAACATACAATTGAAGCAGATACCCGTTTGGAAAACTTAGATGAATTCTTGACTGTAACTAAACGTTTTGATGATAATTATGAGCCAGAAGACGAAGATTCAACAGCTTTGGGTGATTTTCTATCAGAAGTGACCCTGCTGAGTGATCAAGATGATTTGGCCGATCAAGAAAATCAAGTAGCACTGATGACTCTACATGCAGCTAAAGGTCTGGAATTTCCAGTAGTCTTTTTAGTTGGGATGGAGGAAGGATTATTCCCATTAGCTCGCTCATCTCAAAGTGAAGATGATCTTGAAGAAGAGCGTCGTTTAGCATATGTAGGAATTACGCGTGCTGAAAGAGAATTATACGTAACAAATGCTTTTTCAAGAATGCTTTATGGACGTCCACAAAATAATCCGCCTTCTAGATTTTTAGATGAAATTGAAGATAAAGATATCGACAATATTTCACCAGATAATAACATTATTGATGTTTCTTCACGTAACTTTACTAAACAAACAATTCCTTTTGCCAAGTTAAATGAAAGAGCTCATGCTCAAGTTTATACTGCTAAGAAAGCTTCTGGAGCAGTTGGAGCTGATAAAAAATCTTGGAATGTTGGCGATCAAGTTGAACATAAAGCTTGGGGTAAAGGAGTCGTCGTCAAAGTCAATGGAACAGGCGAAGATATGGAATTAGATATTGCCTTTTCTGGAATGGGAATAAAGCGCCTTTTAGCTGCATTTGCACCAATTAAAAAGCTATAATTATAGATAATTGAGTTAGTAAAAAAGGATAAAATTATGGCAAAGATATCGTTGCAAGAAGCTAGCAAAAAAGTCTCGGATTTGAGACAGCAATTAAATAAATGGGCCGATGCATACTATGCAAAAGATGCCCCTGTCGTAGAAGATGCAGTTTATGACAAAAGCTACAATGAATTGCTTAAGTTAGAAAATGAATTTCCACAGCTCAAAAGTAGCGACTCAATTACTCAAAGAGTCGGTGGAGAAATTAAGAGCGACTTTTCTAAAGTAAATCATGCAGTCCCGATGCTTTCAATGGGGGATGTCTTTTCTAAAGATGAGCTAAAAGAATTCGATGAAAGAATTCAAAAAGCTGTTGGTCATCCTGTGGCTTATAACGTTGAATTAAAGATCGACGGACTTTCTTTATCGCTTGAATATCAAGAAGGTAAATTAGTCAGAGCGTCGACACGTGGAAATGGTCGGATTGGTGAAGATGTTACAGCTAATGCTCGCTTTATCAAAGATATTCCACAAACTTTACCTGAAAAGATCACTACCGAAGTACGTGGTGAATGTTTTATGGGTAAGGAAGAATTTGCGCGCTTAAATGCGTTAAGAGATAGTGAGGGTGAGCAGATTTTTGCTAATCCTCGTAACGCTGCAGCTGGTTCACTACGCCAGCTTGATGCCAAAATTACCAAAAAACGTGATTTGAGTACTTTTATTTATACATGGGTTAATCCACCTCAAGATGTTACCAGCCAGCATCAGGCTATTGAAGAAATGGCGAAATTAGGCTTTCATACAAATCCCACTGGTAGAAGATTTGAGAGTATGGATGAAGTTTTTGACTTTATTGATGAATATACTCAAAAACGCAATAGTTTAACCTATGGAATTGACGGGATTGTTTTAAAAGTTGACGACCTATCCTTGCAAAAAGATCTCGGTAATACTGTAAAAGTGCCACGATGG
This sequence comes from uncultured Lactobacillus sp., assembly GCF_947367085.1. Lineage (GTDB taxonomy): Bacteria > Bacillota > Bacilli > Lactobacillales > Lactobacillaceae > Lactobacillus. The sequence continues at coordinate 20,661 of NZ_CANBCP010000009.1, forward strand.
GAAATTGCATATAAATTTCCACCTGAACAACAAGAAACAATTGTCCGTGACATTGTTTGGACAGTTGGACGCACTGGGGTTGTTACACCTACAGCAGTGATGGATCCGGTGCAGCTTGCCGGAACTACTGTTTCTCGAGCCGTTTTACACAATCCTGACTTATTAAAAGAAAAAGATGTTAGAATTGGAGATACAGTCTTGCTTCATAAGGCTGGAGACATTATTCCTGAAATTTCACAGGTCGTCTTGTCTAAACGTCCAAAAGATAGTAAGCCCTATGAAATTCCAACCAGATGTCCATCTTGTGGTGAAAAATTGGTTCATCTTGAAGGTGAAGTTGCCTTAAGATGTGTTAATCCAATGTGCCCTGCGCAAGTTGAAGAAAGAATAACGCACTTTGCATCTCGTCCTGCCATGAACATCATGGGTTTAGGACCAAAAATCGTTAAACAACTCATTGATAAAGGATTTGTGAAAGATGTCGCTGATTTATATCATTTAACTGATGATCAATTAAGTCAGTTGGATCATTTTAAAGATAAAGCAATCAGTAATTTATTAACTTCGATAAACAACAGTAAACAAAATTCAGTCGAGTTATTACTTTTTGGGCTTGGAATTGACCATGTCGGTGCAAAAGCTGCACGCTTAATTTCTGAAAAATATAAAAACTTAGGAAAGATTATGGAATTGACCGTGCCAGAATTGACAACAATCGATACAATAGGAGAGACGATTGCTGATTCAATGGTTGAATACTTTAAACAGCCTCAAGCACAAAAATTGGTTCAAGAGCTTCAAGACGCTGGAGTCAATATGGACTACTTAGGTCCAGTTGAAAGCGAAGCTGCTGATAATTTCTTTAAAGATAAGACGGTTGTTTTAACTGGAAAATTAGCTGATTTTACTAGAAGTGAGTTTACTAAAAAACTACAAGCTTTAGGTGCTAAAGTTACAGGTTCTGTATCCAAAAAGACAGATTATGTAATTTATGGTGAGGATGCAGGGTCGAAATTAACTAAGGCTCAGCAGTTAAGTGTCCCAACTTTGACAGAAAAAGAAGCAATTGCCCAAATTAACAAATAGAAGGATTTAAAAAATTGAAAAGATTTTTAAAGATAACTGCTATTTTTGGAGCGCTCGTATCGTTAAGTGCTTGCGGTAATTTAAAAAATTCAGATCTGGCTAATAACCCTACCACTTCAACGACAAAACAAAAGAACTACCAAACTACAAGTACCAATAACAATGGTTACAATGTTTTGCTTAAAGATGGCAAATATTTAACTAGTCCGATTGAAGGAATGACCGCTAATACTAGTGATAACACAGTCGATACGCGTGCACTTGAATCTGGCTTAATTACACTTTCTAAGAATGAATTTGCTACTAATAAGTATGTATTTCAAGAAGGTCAGCAGCTTTCTACTGCCACAGTAACTGATTGGTTGAATCGTAAATCAAAAGATAATAAAGAAGGGTTAAATCCAGCAAAAAGCACCAGTAAAAAGTCTTATTCACCGATTCTTTTGGATCAAATAATTGAACAAGATTATTTACAAAAATCTGGTTCTAGCTATAAATTGGGTGGAATGAGTTTAGGTTTAGCCTTGAATTCAGTTGATTACTATACTGAAGGTAAAAAAGGTATCGAACGACATGTTGATATTTCTAGCGCTCGTCAAAATGAATTTGGTAAAAAAGCGGCAGATGACATTGTAGCTCGACTAAGAAAGCACAAAGCTACTAAATCAATTCCAATTATGATCGGTTTATTTAGAAAAACTGGAAAAGATTCTCTTGTTGGAGGGAATTACTTTGCATATGGAATTGCGAACGCAAATAGTAGTAAAATAAATGAATGGAAAACAGTCAATTATCGCAGTCAAGTATTGCCAACTGTTGGAAATGAAAAAGCAATCAATTCGACGGATGCAGCAGCCTTTAGTAATTTTAAGGCCGCAGTTCAAGGCTATTTCCCTAACATTAGTGGGGTAACAGCAACAGTGCATTATCAAGGTAAAGAGTTAATTCAGATGAATATTAATATTACGACTCAATTCTTTGGATATGCTCAAATTCAGAGCTTTTCAAGATTAGTTGCTTCATCTGCTAAAAAATATCTACCTGCACATGCACCAGTTGAGATACAGATTAATTCTGTTAATGATATTCAGGCTTTAGTTGCAAAGAATTCCGCAGATGACAGTTACTATGTCCACGTCTTTGGCGGTGAATAGGAGGCAAACGGTGAAAATTACAAAAGAAAATATAAACCACGTTGCAAAATTATCGCGACTTGAATTTAGTGATGATGTAATTGATTCATTTACAAAACAAATGGGTGACATTATCAATATGGCAGATCAATTAGCTGAAGTAGACACTGAAGGTGTTGAAGAAACAGTTCAGGTAGTAGATCGTGATACTGTCTACAGACAAGATAAGCCGCAGCATTGGGAAAGTAGAGCTGAATTAATGGAAAATGTTCCTGAAAAGGCAGACGGATTCATTAAGGTACCAGTGATTATTGATAAGGATGATAACGAGTAATGAATTACTTAAATGAAAACATTGACTCTTTAAACAAGAAATTAAAAGACGGTGAAATTTCAGCTGAATCTTTAGCAAAAGATACAATTGAAAACATCAAAAAAACTGATGAAAAGTTAAATGCTTGGATTACTGTAAAAGAAGATGCAAAACCTGCAGAAAATCTTGATTTCAACGCTAATAAGTTAGCTGGTATTCCAATTGCCATTAAAGATAATATTATTACTAATGGAATTAAGACTACTGCAGCAAGTCATATGCTTTACAATTACATGCCAATGTATGATGCCACTGTAATTAGCAAGTTAAAGAAGGCTCAAGCTACAATTGTGGGTAAAACAAACTTAGATGAATTTGCGATGGGTTCATCTACTGAGCACTCATACTATGGTGCAACTCATAATCCTTGGAATTTAGATAAAGTTCCTGGTGGCTCTTCTGGTGGTTCTGCCGCAGCAGTTGCAAGTGGCCAAGTCGTTGCAGCACTTGGTTCAGATACTGGTGGTTCAATTAGACAACCAGCTGCTTTTAACGGTATTTTTGGTATTAAACCAACTTATGGTCGAGTATCTCGTTGGGGTCTTATCGCATTTGGTTCTTCACTCGATCAAATTGGTGTAATGACTAAGCGTGTTAAGGACTCAGCTGAAGTATTAAACGTTATCGCAGGTAGTGATGAACATGATTCAACTGTTTCTGAAAAAGAAGTTCCTGATTTTACTAGCTTTATTGGTCAAGATGTTAAGGGCTTACGCGTAGCAGTTCCTAAGGAATATATGGATGCAGTAAGTGGTGAAATGCGTGAAGTTATTCAAAAGCAAATCGATAGCTTAAAAGATGCTGGCGCAATCATCAACGAAGTATCATTGCCACATACTAAGTATGTTGTTCCCGATTACTATATCATCGCTTCAAGTGAAGCTTCTTCAAACCTTCAAAGATATGACGGCATCCGTTATGGATATCGTGCAAAAGACACTAAGAACTTACTTGATGTTTACGTTAAATCACGTTCTGAAGGTTTTGGTACAGAAGTTAAGCGTCGTATTATGCTTGGTTCATTTGCATTATCAGCTGGTTCATATGACAGATTCTTTAGACAAGCAGCTAAAGTTAGAACTTTGATTTGCGATGACTTTGACAAGATTTTTGCTGAAAATGATGTAATCGTTGGACCAACTATTACTGAACCTGCATTTGGCATTGGTGAAGAAGTTTCTGACCCAATCAAGATGTACAACAACGATATCTTAACTATTTCTGCAAACTTAGCAGGTGTTCCTGCAGCAAGTGTTCCAGCTGGATTAGTTGATGGTATGCCTGTTGGATTGCAAATTATGGCTAAACGTTTTGATGAAGGAAATGTCTTTAAGACTGCTGACTTTATTGAGCGTACTAATAAATTCTATGAAAAAACACCAGCTGGAATGGAGGATTAATTAATGAATTTTAAATCGACTATCGGATTAGAAGTTCACTTCGAATTAAAGACTAAGAGTAAGATTTTCTCTCCATCACCAGTAACTTATGGGGCAGAAGTCAATACTGCAACTAACGTAATTGACTGGGCAATGCCTGGTGTTTTGCCTAAGCTTAACAAGGATGTTTATCGTTTAGGTATTATGGTCGCATTGGCAACTCATTCTCATATTTTGCCAACAACTCACTTTGACCGTAAGAACTACTACTACCCAGATAACCCAAAGGCTTACCAGATCACTCAGTTCTTCCAACCACTTGCTCGCGATGGTTATATCGAAGTTGAAGTTCGCGGCAAGAAAAAGCGTATCGGTATTCACGAAATGCACATCGAAGAAGATGCTGGTAAAAACACTCACGGAGCTAATGGATATTCTTACGTTGACTTAAACCGTCAAGGTGTGCCACTTCTCGAAGTTGTTTCTGAACCAGATATGGAAGATCCAGAAGAAGCTTACGCATACTTAACTAAGTTACGTCAAATTGTTCAATTTACTGGTGCTTCTGACGTTAAGATGGAAGAAGGATCAATGCGTGTTGATACCAACATTTCTATCCGTCCTGCTGGTCAAAAAGAACTTGGTACTAAGGTCGAAATGAAGAACTTGAACTCATTTGACCACGTAAGACGCTCACTTGCTTATGAAGAGCAACGTCAACAGCAAGTACTTCTTTCTGGTGGAAAAGTTCAACTTTCTACTCGTCGTTTTGATGAAGCAACTGGTAAGACAGTTTTAGAGCGTGTTAAGGAAGGTGACGCTGATTATCGTTACTTCCCAGAACCAGATATTGCACCATACCACATTAAGCAAAGCTGGATTGATGAAATTAAAGAAACTCTTCCAGAATCACCATTTGAACGTCGCAATCGTTACATCAATGATTACGGCATTAAAGCTTACGATGCAGATGTTATTTTGCAAACTAAAGAAAGCTCTGACTACTATGATGCAGCAGTTCAAGCTGGAGCAGATCCAACTTTGGCTGCTAACTGGTTGAATACGCAAATTAATGGTTACTTGAATGAAAACCAAATTGGCATTAAGGATATCAAGCTTACCCCTGAACATTTAGCTGAAATGATCAAGATGATCAAGGATGGTACTATTTCCACTAAGATCGCTAAGAAGGTCTTCAAAGAATCTATGGAAAATGGTACTGATCCTAAGAAATACGTTGAAGATAAGGGTATGGTTCAATTATCAGATCTATCTGTCTTAGAGCCAATGGTAACTAAAGTGGTTGATGATAACCCACAATCAGTTGAAGACTTTAAGAATGGTAAAGATCGTGCTATCGGCTTCTTAGTTGGACAAATTATGAAGCAGACTCGCGGTAAAGCTAACCCTAAAGTTGTCAACGAACTTTTAAACAAAGAATTACAAAGTCGTTAATATTGGAAGGTGAAGGCAATGGCAAAAAAAGCAAGATTGATTTATAATCCTGTTTCTGGTCACGAGCAAATGATCTCGAATGTAGCTGATATTTTAGATGTATTGGAGCAAGCTGGCTTTGAAGCTAGTGCATATCGAACCACGCCAGAGCCATTGTCTGCCCAAAATGAAGCAAAAAGGGTTAGTTTAGAAGGCTTTGATTTAATTGTGGGTGCTGGTGGCGATGGAACGATCAGTGAAATTGTCAACGGAATTGCTCCTTTAGAAAAAAGACCAAAACTTGCAGTGATTCCAGCAGGAACTACTAATGATTTTGCTCGGGCATTGAAGATTCCTCGTGATAACTTGGTCGATAGTGCTAAGGTTATCTTAAAAGGAAAAACGCAAAAGATGGATATTGGCCGTGCTGGCGAAAAGTATTTCATGAATATTGCAGCTAGTGGTTCTTTAACAGAACTAACTTATGGAGTTCCGTCAGAGTTGAAATCAGTCTTAGGTTATACCGCATATTTGCTTAAAGGTGCAGAAATGCTGCCACATATCTCAAGCAATAAAATGCGATTAATTTATGATGAGGGCGTGTATGAAGGCGACATCTCAATGTTTTTATTAGGGATGACGAATTCAATCGGTGGATTCGAACAGATCATGCCAGATGCTCAATTATCTGATGGATTATTCCAATTAATTGTAGTTAAAACCGCCAATCCAATTGATATGCTTAGACTTATGGCGATGGCTTTAAATGGAAAGCATATCAATGATCCTCAGGTTATTTATACTAAGACTAAGTCACTCAATGTCGAAGTTTTAAATGAACCTAAGGATGGAAAAAAGATCCCTGTTAACTTAGATGGGGAAGTTGGAGGATATCTTCCAATTGATTTTGAAAATTTAAAACAACATATCGAGTTTTATGTTGGCTAATAAAAAGGCTTCTGAGTAGAAGCCTTTTTTGTGTGTCTAAATTTGACCAATTTATCAAATGAACAACCATTACTGTATTAAATTAGAGGAGGGTTGTAATGTTAACCTAAAAAAATGATAGACTACTATTATATAACAAATGAGTAAAAGTCGATATAAAGATGGGGTATTGATCTTGATTAAAAATAAAAACCTCTTGAATGTTATAAAAAGAGTGAGTTTTAGCTTAATGATTGTATTTATATACTTAATGGGTACATACATTCCTCTTCCTTTTGCGGAAATTACCCAACAGTATTCGCATACCATTCATCAAACTCCACTTTCTATTTTAGGAGTGTTTACGGGTGCAAATTATGCCAGACTATCCATCTTTTCCGTAGGAATTAATCCTTTAATGTTTGTCATGCTAATAGTTCAATTGCTGACAATGACGAAGCTGTTCGGTTTTGATGCGTTATCACAAACTCAAATTGAAGCTTTTATGCAGTTTTTGACTTTAGTTTTTACTATTATTCAGGCAATGCTCTTAGTTTTTGGATTAGTGAGCCAGCGCAACTTCTTAAGAGATTTTACGATGATCACCATTTTGACAGCGGGATCTTGTCTAGTAGTTTGGCTTTGTTTTAGAAATATTAAATATGGCGTCGGTGCAAGTGCGCCAATAATTCTGGCAAGTATTTTAAATGGCGCTATTCCAAATATTATCAATAACGTTCGAATGCTTTTAACTTTCAAGTATGCATGGCTTTGGATAACTATCTTATTTGTCTTTATCTTACTTTTTATTTTATTCTGGATGGCATTTAATAAAGCTTACTATCCTCTAGAAGTTATCAATCCTAGCCTACCTTCCAAAAGTAAAGCAATGTTAGTTCCGATTGGATTAAATATGGCTGCAATGATGATGTATATGGTAGGGATGGCAATTTTAACACTTCCAATCATGCTCACCCCATATTTCCCGGAAAATAAAATTCTCACGAGTTGGCAATTTTCCGCTATTTTTTCAACAGTTATGGCAATTTTATTATTTTATTTCTTTACTTTTGTTTCATTTGATCCAAAAGATGAAGCCAAGGGTCTTAGAAATAGCCATAATTATATTCTAGGTATAAAGCCGGGGTTGCCTACACAAAGATATTTGAGAAAAATAGTTTTGATTATCGCTTTTCCAGGTGCAATTTTAAATGCAGCGCAATTAGTTTTAGGGCTATATGGAGCCCGTTTTTTAGGGCGATATGCTGGTTTTGCGATTATTCCAATGAATATCGTAATGATTGTAATGTTTATGAGTGGGATAAGAGACCAAGTTGCAGCTCTTTTGTTCCCATATAAATATGATCGACTAGAAAGAGAAGAATAAGATGGAGTATTTCATTCCTGCTTGGCATGATCAATATAATGATTGGTCAATTAGTATACCCGCCATCGATGCTTTAGATGCTACAGGTTACATGCGGATCTTAAAGAATAATAAGCACCAACTTGGCTTGATAGTTTCTGATTATCAGCCTCAGTTAACTACGAAATTGAATCAGGAGTCTTTTTATCCCGATAAGTTATTTTCAATTTATGACTATTTACAAGGAATTGATACACTGCAGAGTAAAGTTGTAGAGTTAAGCGACTTTAATTGGCCAGAAAATGCAATTTTTGATTTTAGTCCTTTTAGAACTCTAATTGTCCAAGAAGATAAGTTAATTGCGACTGTTTTTTATGATCTCGAAGGGAAAATTTTGAGGATTACCTATAAAAAGAAGACTGGTGAAGATGACTATACTTTATTGATGGATAGTCGCGGATTTGTTTCTTCTAAGATTAATCAAACAGATCAGATCTTTTATGATCCTTATGGTAATTGGAGGTTTAAAAGAGATTATTCTTCTGGAGAAGTCACTATAAATACAAATTTTAACTTTTGTCAAAAAAATAAGTATATTTCTATGAAGCACCTCATTAATGAAGTATTGAAATCATATCTAATTGCTAATATTCAAGATAATGATAATTTACTGGTCAGTTTAGATGAAGATGCTAGTTTTGATATCTCTTTATTGAATAGTTATAAAGCTGCGTATATTGTTAATGAAAAACTTAACTATGAAAATCAATTAAGTAAGATCAAATCCAAAACATTGATTGTCAATAGCTCCGAATTAGCAGATAAGGTAAAAAAACAAACTAATGATGAAGCAGATGTTGATGTTATTCCAATATACAATTCTCAATTTCAGCTCGGACATAGTGCTAGAGAAAAGATTCAAACTATTGTATTTTTTGCAGAAAATGCAAATGATGAGGATATTGCCGAAATCATCTTGAATTTATGTAAATATGTAAAAAAAGATTATAAGAATAAAAGAATTATAGTTTTTACGTATAGTTTGCAGAAAAATAATCTAGTTAACGAAGTTGTTGAAAAAATAAAGAAGGAGCATTCAGATGAATTTGTGATTAGTGAAAAGCGAGATAATAACGAAAATGCTGATATAGTAGGTCTGAACCAAAAAAAGCTTGCGGCGGTGATTGAACTTAAAAGTTTACGTTTAACTAATATTTCTGAATTGCTTGAAAGTATGGATCGGGCAAGAGTTTTAATTAGTTGGGGAAAAGCTGACGAATTAATGCAAATGGCGGCTATTAGTATCGGAATCCCACAAATTCAGAATTTTGCTTCTAATACAGTTAAGGATCAAAAAAATGGTTATCTTTGTTCAAAAATAGAGGATATTAAAGTAGCACTTGATAAATATCTGAATAGTTTGACGAATTGGAATAATGCGGTTGTTTACAATGTTGATATGATGAATAAATATTCCGAAGAAAATATTATGAAGCGCTGGCAAAGGATTTTAGGTGACAAGCAATGAAGGTTCTACAGCTAGGATTGGAAAATTGGGCCAATTCGTATCAATTAAGTGAAAACTTAAAATGGTATTTCAATGATTTTCCACCAATGGAAAAGGAAAAAATAAGAGATAAGGATAATAAAATTAAGCTAAAGAGAAAAGTAATCTCTTATGATGTAGTATTGATCACGGGTAAAGCTGACCTAACTCAAAAGAACTGGAAACGATTAAAAGAATTAGTTCCATCATATCATGTTCTCTATTTACCTGAAATAAAAAGCCAGCTTGATCAAGCTGGACAACTTTTTCTAAAAGAATGTGCAGCACAGGAAATAACGCAAGATCCTCAAACTTTAATAGATAAACTTGAGGTACGGTATTTTTCTGGTCAATCTGGGATGAGAATTTTTCCTACGACTTTAAAATTAAATGATCGCAAAATAAGCTCTTTTGAATACTTAGGTACTGGAGAACTAAAGCTTAATCTAGATACACATGGACAATGGATGGATATAGGTACATACAAAACTGGGATTTTTATTGATCCAAATAAGTTAATAAACTTATGGTTGTCTATTAAGCTAAATAATTTTAAAGCTCGACTGAGAATTTTTGTACAAAATCCAGGAACTGATGGTGATCCGAAAGATCAACGAATTATCGATCTTACAGATTTTCAAAAGGATGAATATTTTTCTCAAATTCAGCCAAGTAAGCAGTATCGAACGGCTACAATCGGAATAGAAGTTAATGGTAGTGGTGAGCTAATCATTGGAATTTTACACTCTCGTTGGGGTAGAGACGGAGTAGGCAATTTTTTAACTGGAGGGAAAAGATTGGTTAATCCAACTAATCGAGAAGATATTGCTTACTACTTTAACCTGGGTGATTTAAAACCACCATTGAATGTTTATTTTTCAGGCGCGCGTGAAGCAGAAGGCTTTGAAGCTTATTTTTTGTTTAAGAGTTTTAAAGCTCCGATGCTTCTATTTACTGATATGAGAATTAGTATCGGACAGTTTTATGATGATCAAGATGGCTATATTGGTCAGCAAGTTCTCAAGACTATTAAAGATACTTTAGCAAAACTAGGCTTTAAGTCGTCAGAGTTGACTGTAAGCGGAATTTCGATGGGGACTTATGCAGCTATTAAATATGGCGCCCAGCTAGCGCCTTATGCGATTGATGTTGCTAAGCCATTGATTAGTTTAGGTTATATTGCAAGTCGTATGGCTCTGGATAGACCAGATGGCTTTGATACTATCTTTGATATTGATCAGCAAATTAAAGGTTCTCTTACTAAAGAAAATTTAGAACAATTAGATCAAGATTTTATGGATGAGTTTGATAAAAATGATCTATCAAAAACCAGATTATTTGTTGGCTATATGAAAGATGATGATTACGACGATCTAGCCATTAATAAATTCAGAAAATCCCCCGCAGTCAAAGAAGCCTTACAGTTTTCTGCTAAAGGTTTTGCAGGACGACACAATGATGATCCGGCGGTTAACTATTGGTTTATTGATAGACTAACGGCAATAATGAAAGAGTTTGGTCCAAGAGATTAAGATGAAAAATATTATTAACCAAATATACTGGGAACAAATAAGTAGTACTTATATGGCTGGTACCAAATTAAAGAAAACAAGTGATGATAAAGTGTTTTTTGAAAATTTATTGATGACTCCGGGTAAGAAAATCATGGATTGGTCATCTAGACTTAATTATCAGGTCTTTAAAGAAGTTCCGAGTCTCCCGATCTTACAAAATGGCAAAAAATATCAAATAAAGTTGTCATTAAGTGCTAAACCGGTGAATACAGTTATTTTTTGTCTACGCTTTTTTGACTTACAGATGAGTGAAATAAGTAATATTGTTTTTTCGAGCTTGGAAAAAACTTTTACTTATCCCCAAAATGCCGTCTCTTATACATTTGAAATTCTCAATGGGGGATGCAGTGAGATTGAATTCTCTAAGTTTCAAATTGGAAATGCTGCGTTATCTGAAAATTGCTTTGAAGATTTATACCTGATGCCGCTAAATAAAAATGAGCTGGCCTCAAAATTAGTTTTAATATTAGTGGCAGATAGTAAGCGAAGTCGTGAAATAGAGCAAATAAAATTAGATTCTAATATTGAAGGACAGTTTTATTTAGTATATACAAGCTGGCAAAAGCGCAATCAATTGGAGTCATCTCTCAAACAGTGGCTAAAATCGCATCCATATGATGAATCTTTTATTTTTACTAACAAGGCAAGTCTTAATCAGAAAATAGATAATTTGAGCAGAGATAATAAGAACGTGAAGATAATTGATATGGGTGATGAATTTTCACTCAAAGATAAGAAAGCACAATGGTTTGTACCGTCTGCTATCCAAATTAATCAAAATCAATTGGTCAAAGATGCATTAAAATATTTTAAAGGGTAATAATATGTTAACTGATACGCTCAGATTAAAAAAGCCACGAAAAATTCTAAAAAAGATCAATAAGCTTGCTCCTAAAATGAGGAAGATGAGTGATGAGGAGTTAAAAAAGCAAACCCAGAGTCTTCGAGCTCAGCTTGAGAATGGAAAAGAACTCGAGGATATTTTACCTGAAGCTTTTGCTACCGTTCGGGAAGCTGATTATCGTGTTTTAGGTTTATATCCATATGATGTTCAAGTATTGGGAGCAATTATTTTAAGTCAGGGTGCAATTGCAGAAATGAAAACTGGAGAAGGAAAAACTCTAGTTGCAACAATGCCCTTGTATTTAAATGGCTTGACGAAAAAAGGTGCGATGTTAGTTACACCGAATGGCTATTTGGCTGCTCGAGACGAACATGAATTAGCTCCAGTATATAAATTTTTAGGCTTAAGTGTGGAATTGGGCTTTTTGGATGATGGTGATGATGAAAAAAAGGCTACTCCAGAATTGAAACGTAAATGGTATAACGCAGATATTACCTATACCACTGCTTCTTCATTAGCGTTTGATTATCTGTTTAATAATTTGGCTGCAGACAAAGAAAACCAATATTTAAGACCCTTTAATTACGTTATTATTGATGAAGTTGATGAAGTGCTATTAGATGATGCTCAATCGCCATTTGTTGTTTCTTCAAGACCGACGGTTCAATCTAATTTATATGGCTTAGCAGATCAATTTGCATGCTTGCTAGATCCGGAGAAAGATTATGAATATCGAAAAGACGATGGAATTTTTTGGTTAACTGAACATGGAATTGAGAAGGCCGAGCGCTTTTTTGGATTAAAAGATTTGTTCGATCAAAAAAGTCGCCCTGTTTATCGTCATATCATTTTGGCGTTAAGTGCTCATTTATTGATGCGTAAAGGACATGATTACTTAGTAGTTAAGGGAAAAGTTATTTTACTTGATGAAAAAAGTGGACGTCTTAAACAAGGAGTTCAGATAAGTACAGGTTTGCATCAGGCAATTGAAGCAAAAGAAAAGGTAGACTTAACTGATATTCAAAAAACAGCCGCTTCCATTACTTTTCCAGCCTTGTTTAGTCTGTTTAATAAGGTTAATGGTATGAGCGGCACCGCTAAAGTTAATGAAGAAGAATTTTTGAATATTTATAATTTGAGGGTTATTTGTATTCCTACACATAAACCGGTTATAAGAAAAGACAAAAAGCCGCTTTTGTTTTTAACTACTCGTGATAAATTGATGTCGGCTATTGATTATGTGGTCAAGCTTCACAAAACGGGACGTCCGATTCTTTTAGTAGCGGGTTCAGTTGAAAATTCAGAAATAATTTCAGAATTACTACTTAATATCGGGATCGCTCATAATGTCTTAAATGCTTATAGTGCTGCCTATGAAGCCCAAATTGTAAAAGGAGCGGGCCAAAAAGGTGCAGTTACAATTGCAACAAATATGGCAGGACGTGGTACAGATATTAAGTTAGGTAAAGGGGTTAAAGAACTTGGTGGTTTAGCCGTAATTGGGACCGAAATGTTGCCTAAAAGAGTTGAACTACAATTAGCAGGACGTGCAGGCAGACAAGGAGATCCAGGATCTAGTCAGTTCTTTATTTCATTAGAAGATGATTTTATTTCGGGACATAATACAAGCCGCCAAAAACGTCATTATCGTAGATTAATTAAGAAGAAAAAGAAGGGCAGAAATGTCGTTGTTCTTAAATCACCAGTCTTAAAATTTAGTTTGCATATGTTGCGAGACCGTGTAGCTTCTATGCAGGAGCTCGAACGAAGTCAGACTAATAAAAATGAGCTGATTCTTTCTTTACAGAGAAAAAATTACTATGATTTGCGTAATCGAATCATGAAACAGCAAAACTTGCAGGGCAGAATTGATCAAATAATTGATCAGGCAATCAGCTACTATCTTGAAAAATATAAAATAACAGATCGAGATAGTCTAAAGTATTTTATTAATCAGCATGTAACTTATAATAAAGTTGTTATCCCAGATGACATTAATGGTTCAAAAGAGATAAAGCAATATTTGAAATCGTTCGTGTATCAGCTTGTTGAAGAAAAGAAAAAGATCTTAATCACCGATAAACAGATCAATGATTTTTATCGTCAAATCATTATTTCAGCGATGGATAGTTGCTGGATCGATCAAGTTGACGTAATTGAAAAATTAAAGATATCGGCTCGTGGTTGGAATAGAGCGGGAAGGCCGCAAGAGCTGCTCCATCATCAAGCAGCATTTAAATTATATTTAAAATTCTTAGATAAGATTACTTTGGCGGTTTTCAATAATTTAATGCTTAGTCGAATCAATGTTAATGAAAAAGGACAATTAATAGTAGTGTTTAACTAATTGAGGTAAAAAATGACAGTATATAACGTAAACTTAGGTATAGGTTGGGCAAGTTCTGGTGTGGAATATGCTCAAAAATATCGCGATCAGAGCTTTACAGAAGCAGGGATTGAAGCCAAGTTTATTTTTTCAGATTTGATTTTAGAAAATAATATTGAAGATCTAACCGCTAACTTGGGCTTTAAAGACACGAGTATTATCTGGTTGTATAACTTTTTTACTAATATAAAAATAGCGCCTTCTTCATATAAACTAAGTGATTTAGAAGCCAAGATTGATTTAAAAAAGTACCCTAAAAAAATAAGTGAGGACGGCAAAGAAGTTTTCTATTTAGTAAATAACGACCTTGTAATTATGGCACGCTTGAATAATCTAGACAAAAGAACCATTGACCAGGTCGTATATCGCCGTAAAAATATTATTTTAAAAAGAGAGTTTTATTCTTACACTAAATACGCTAGTGAGTATTATTTGGGGACAGCTGCGAATAATAAAGTGGCCTTTAGAGAATTCTATAATGAAGATGAATCGGTTGCTTATACTCAATATCTGAATAATGATAAGGAAACTTTTGAATTTTCGGATGGTGAGATCATCTATTCTAAAGATGAGCTTTACTTAAAGATGCTAAAAAAGCTGCGTTTTACTAAAGATGATGTTATCTTGCTAGATCGAGAAGATGAAGATGCTAATTTGATCAATGGTCAATTAATTTTTCAAAATCATGGCCAAGCAAAAATAATAGTCGTTGTCCATGCAGATCACTACGACAAGCACTTTACTAATAATGATCATATTTTGTGGAATAACTTTTATGAGTATCAATTTTCTCATGCTAAGGAAGTGGCGAGCTTTGTAGTTGCAACCCCAACTCAAAAGCAGGTATTAGAAGATCAGTTTAAAAAATACTATGGCTATATTCCGCGTGTTGATTGTATCCCTGTTGGAAGCTTATTAGAATTAACGTATCCTAATAAGAAGCGGATGCCGTTTTCTTTGATTACTGCTTCTCGATTAGCCAAAGAAAAACATTTAGATTGGCTAGTGAAAGCTGTAATAGCCGCAAAGAATCAAGTGCCAGAATTAAAATTAGATATTTACGGTAATGGTGGACAAGCAGCTGTTTTAAAAGAGATGATTAATAATCATCAAGCTGGTGATTATATTCACTTGATGGGGCAGAAGGATTTAACCAAAATTTATGCAAATTATGAAGCATATATTGCGGCTTCTACAAGTGAAGGCTTCGGCTTATCTCTTCTTGAAGCAATTGGATCTGGATTAGCGATGATCGGCTTTGACGTACCATATGGAAATCCTACTTTTATTGATAATGATAAAAACGGCTTTTTATTGCCATATGATGAAGACTGGAACGACTTCAAGAAGATAGAACTTTTAACAAAGGCTATTATTAAGTTATTTAAAGAGAGTGATTTAGCCGAGTTTAGTAAAAAATCATATGAAATTGCGACACCATACCTTACTAAGAAGGTGGCCAAGCAATGGAAAAACTTACTGGAGGAAATAGTAAATGATTAATTTATTTGAAAATCTTGATGTTGAATCGGCAGATTTTTTAAGATCGCAATTGTTTGCAAATATGAAGATTCCTTCAGTGGTTATTCATGATAATGGCTTTTTGCCTAAAGAAGTTGATTCACCGGTTAAGTTTTATTGTAAGGTCACCGATAAAAATTCTCCATTGTACTTTGATCGATTGACAGTACCAAAGTTTTATCGAATTACGGCAACGGCTCAAAATGCGCAAGTATATGATCTTCATCAAAAAAGAGCAGATATAGTTTTTACAGCTGCTGATAATACTCGCTTGGTTAAAGAAGTACGCTGGTTAGATGACCAAGGAAATTTAAACTGGATTGATCATTATAATCGCGAAGGTAGACTCTTTGCGAAAACTTATGTCACAAATGGTCAAGAGGTTGTGCGCAAATACTTTGATAACGAAAATAAAGAAGTTATCACCCAATATCTACTTGCCGGGGATGTCTTCCTACATTTAGAAGATCAAGAACTTCACTTTGCCAGTTTGGTTGAATTCGTTCAGTTCTTCTTAAAAGAAAGAAAATATAACCTAGATCATATTTTTTATAATACTTTGAATCAGTCGATGCTTGTGAGCTTGGGTATTAAAGAAAATGGTACTGACACATTGTTTTGGCATGAAAAGCTCAATGATGACTTGCCAGGCAATATGAAGTATTTGGCGGCCAATAAGACTAGAACTAAGCATGTGGTATTTCAAAATTATGCTGACTGGCAGAACTGGAAAGACCGTTTGCCTAAGTCAGATAATTTAGATTTTAGGTTTCTTGGAATGATTTATCCTCATCCTCGAGGAAATAAGTTGCGTCCAGAGGTAGTTATTTTGACTAATTCTGATCAGATTGAGCATTTGACCGAAATAGTCGAATCTATGCCTAATATTACTTTTCATGTGGCTGCGATTACTGAAATGTCGGATAAGTTATTAAGCTTTAACAAGTATAATAATGTGCAATTATATCCAAATGCGACGCCTAAACGAATTCGTCAGTTATACCAAGAATGTGATATCTATTTAGATGTTAACCATGGTAATGAGATTATGGATGCTGTTCGAGGTGCGTTTGAGCAGAACATGTTAATTATGGGATTTACGAATACAATACATAATCCTAATTTTATTGATCCAGAAAATGTTTTTGAGTTAAATGAAGTAGATAAGATGGCAAACAAAATCAGAAGTGCCTTGGAGAGCACTGATAAAATGCGTGAATTAGTAGATAAGCAACGTTTAAGTGCAGGCGATACAACAATTGAAAAATATCACAGAGCATTTGAGGATATAACAAATGAGTAAAAAGAATCTGACACTTGCTGAGAGGCACGCTCTCAAACGTTTAGATAAGGTTGAGCAGAATCAACAAAAAGCCTATGAAAAAAAGCCAGAGCCCTTTCCATGGAAGACTCTCATCATGGGAGCATGTTTTGTAATAATTCTTATTTTATTTCTGATTCAAATATTTATTAAATAATATAAAAATAAAGCCAAAGCGTTATATTGGGTTAAGCTTTGGCTTATTTTTATGAAATTTATTTTGATATAAGAGTTTAATTTAATAACAGAAAGTGTATTATAGATATGTAATTATTATAATAAATGATAGCATAAAGTTTTTATTATAATGCTTTTGAATTAGGGATAAATAATTATTAGAGGTTAAGTATGAAAAGACTACATTTTGGAAAGAAAAGAAATTCTGAAAAAATAAAGCAATACACTGATCCTAATCGTTTGAAAGAAGATAGGGACGATCCTAAAGCATATCTTAAGGAACTTGCCGGCTTAGCTACAATTCTTGGAGCCGGTGCTACAGGTGCAACGATTTTACCTAATGATCGTGTTTATGCGGCACAAACTTCTGTTGATCCGAAGTCACAAATTGTGGGATCTGTATCTCATAGTACTCAAACAGGAACTTCTGATAAAGCAGCCAGCAAATCTAATGAAAAAGAATTCAGCATCAGTAATTCTGAGGCAAAGAGTATCTCTGCATCAACTTCTAAGAGTATAAAGCTTTCACAAAGTGCTTCAACTTCTTTAAGTCAGTCTGAAAGTATGCTTAGTTCTTTAAGCTTGGCCAAAAGTGAAGAAAAAGAGAGAAAATCTAATATTCAAAAATCGGCTACTTCGCATAAGTCTGTCCACAAGCAAGCTAACTCAGAAGTAGTGAAAAATAGTGAAAATAGTCAATCAACGGCAGATTCGACCATTGTGTCTAACTATGGCTCTACTTCTAATAACCTTGAAACTAAAGCTCAAGCTAGTCTTGATTTGAGCAATGATATTTCTTCGCTTGCTAAGTTACCGTTAGCTACAAATAAGATAATACATAGTAATAATTCTACCTCTAACTCTAATAATTCAAATTCTCAATTACCAATTACCTTAGCTGCTAAACTTATGACATTAGCAGCAACTACTGATACTGTCACAAAGCCAACATTTACTGGTACAGTAATGATTAAAAATGCTGATGGTAGTGCTGTTAATGAAACTACATTTAAAGATGGAGCAGTTCCTAGTTATACTTTTCGGTTGTCAACTTTTGGTGATTCGACTGTTACTAATCCGCAATTTGTCGTTATGATACCGAAGGGATTCACAGCACAGACTAGCGATTTTTCTACTTTAACTGGCGCTGAAGGATCTAATATCTTTGGAGGAGGATCTTTTGCTGGTCCTTATAATGGTACAAGTTCTATTAAAGAACTTGGTAATTATGGGCCAAATGGCGAACAACTATTTCTCATTACTTTAACTGGCCAGACGCCTACATGGGGTAATAATTATGGTGGTCAGATTAAGTTAACTTTAGATCCTAATGCAACTGGTTCAGCTTCATATAGTACATGGGGAGCACCACTTATTTCTGAATTAGCTGATGATGCTAACTCTAATACCAATCAATATAATTCAAGTAATTATGGTGGTGGTCCATATACTTTCAAGGTAGATGGACAAGATCTAAATGTTATTAAAAATTCTTCTGGGATTAATGGTACTCAAGGCTCAATTAGTTACATCTTAAATAACAGTAGAGTTTTACCACAATTTACAGGTACAGCTTCTTTAGGGAGTCTAAATGCTAGTGGTAATTTTGTGTCGGCTAATGATACTAATTACACTGCTGACACGCCAGCAACTGAATTACCTACCTTCAATGTTCGTTTATCGACAAGTGGAACCTCTAATGTTAATAATCCACAATTTATCGTTACAATACCTAAGGGATTCAAAGTAACAGGCAGTAACTTAATTTCATCTGATGCTGTAAGTAAGTATTTCAATGGTAATTTCAAAGGCAATAATAGTTTTAGTGCTAGTGACTACACTGTTGAATCACTTGGAACTAATAGTAATGGTGAAGAGGTTTATAGTGTAAAGTTAAACTTTAATCCATCTGAAGGTGATAATAAAGATTTAGGTTTGCAGTATAAGTTAGCTGTAGATTCAACTGCAAAAGGTAACTTCAAATATGATAGCAATACGCCGTTAGTAACTGAATTAGCTAGTGATGCTCAAAGTACAGCAGGAACTACCCAAATTACTGTTAATGGCACAACTTATGACGTTGTTAAGAGCAGCAATCCAACTAATGTAAGCTACTATGTAAATGATGCCCAACTTCCACAATTTACTGGTACTGTCGCCTTTGGTAATTTAGATTCAACAGGTAAATTTATTCCTGGAGATAACATTAACTACACCTCTAAAACACCACCAGCAGATCTTCCAACTCTTTCTGTTCGTCTTTCTACATTGGGGAGTTCAACAGTTAATGACCCACAATTTGTTGTAATGATTCCTAAGGGATTCAGCTCAAGTGTTTCTGATTTCAATTTAATAAGTAAAAATGTAAGTAATTATTTCGGTGGTAACGGATTCTTTAGTGGAACTAATAACTTCACCTCTAATGATTATTCCGTTGAAGATTTAGGAAAAGTTGGTCCAAATGGGGAACAGCTATTCAAGATAAAGTTAAACTTTAATCCAGGCTGGGGTGCTGCGAAGAACTTTGGTGGACAATTTAAATTAACTTTAGATTCAAAGCAAACAGGAGTTTATAACTACGGCAGTACTGGTGCACCAATCGTATCAGAACTTGCAAGTGATGCAAGTTCATCAAAAGATAATACTTATACTTTTGATGCTAATGGTCAAAATATTGAAGTTGTTAAAAGTGGTACGCCGGGTGTTAATTACGCCATTAATACCAATATAGTACCAACATTTACAGGTACAGCAATTCTGGATGCGAATGGTAAAGACTATAGTGGTGACTCTGTGCCTAGCTATAGTTTCCGGTTATCAACAAGTGGAAATTCCACAGTGCAAAATCCTAAATTTATCGTAATGATTCCGGATGGCTTTAAAGCAGATGCTAAGGATATTACCTTTCAAATGGGTAATTATCCAGGAACTGCTTCAGTCAAGGCATTAGGTAATTATGGACCAAATGGGGAGCAGATTTTTGAAGTTTCGTTAACGGGTACAACACCTAACTTTACAACTGCTTCAGTAATGGGACAGATCAAATTAAGTCCAAACTTTAATGGTGAAAATGGTGGTAGTCACACTTACTCTAATGCTACTGCTCCGCTTGTATCTGAAGTTTCAGATTATTCCTCAGCACCTTACGGTTCATATACTTTCCATACAGATGACGGAGAGATCAAAGTTGCTCAAAGTCTACAAACTGTAAACTGGACTAATGCAGGCACTACTGCAGCTAATAGTAGCGCTAGTGTTACCTACGCAATTCAAGTAGGGAAAGAAAAATTACCTACTAGTGCCTATACTATTAGTAATATTCAAGCCAAACCTGTTGCTGGAGCGACGAACAATAATGCAGGATATGAACAGCTTAGTTTTTCTTTCACACCTAAAGAAACTCTCAAAGAGGGCCAATATATTGATGTAAATTTAGGATTACCAGGTGCTAACGGAATTGAATTATACGACAGTAAGTTGGGAGCCAATATTCCACTTAAAGCTCCTGATGGAACTCAGGTGGCTACTGCTTATAATATGGGAACGTATTATAGAATAGTCTTTAATTCAGCAGCTACTACTTACACTAGTGGTAATAATAACCTAACACTTACACCAATTTTACGTTGGGGAAATCCGCAATCGCAACAACCATCAATTAGCCCAAATCAAGCCAGCAGTAATACAACTGATTTAGGAAAAGTCTTTGTTTACCAATATACTGATAATGAAACTCTAAATGGACAAAAATTTGCCTATACTCCTACTAATGATGTAACTATAAATGGCCAAACATATGCGAGTGGTCTCCATATTCAAGGACAATACGTCTATGATAAGCAATATTTGGACTACAACAAGGAAACTGGCGCTGTAATTTATTATAATAACAATAGAATTTGGAGTCCGAATAATGGTGTTTCTATAAATACCAATTGGGCAAACTCACCAGCTTTTCAGATTGCTACTAGTGGAGCAACTAATCCTGAGGATAATACAAGTACTGATTTTGATATAACGGTTACTGTAGGAAATAGTAAAGAATTTAATTATAATTGGCTTACTGACCAGGAGATGGAAGAACAGATTAAAAAACTGTATGCCTGGTATGTAAACAATAAGTTAAGTAACGAGGTTGCTGGGGACTCTACTAATAAAGTTTATTTGAATAATGAGTTAAAACAAGATAAACAGACAACTTCTCCTATTACTGTAACCGATGAAGAAACAATTACAGATGGTAAGACCACTCGAATTTATCATATTAAAATTGCTGATCCAACAATTAGATTAAAGGGATGGATTATACCTCTAACAGTAAGTGCTTCTGGGTTTACGATGCCAGATGATATCAAGTCATATCAAGAGGATTTGGATAAGTCATCAACTGTAGATAAGAATAACTATACTAATGTTGCGAAGAGTGGGGCTGCTACAAGTAACACGGCACTGCAAGAGGCATTACAAAATACAGCTCATCCAGTTATGAGTATAAAGAATAATTCTTCTGATAAGACAGTTCCTCTACCAGATACAATTAATTGGGATACTTGGAAAGCTGGAATTGCATATGATTCTAACGGAAATCTTTCTAACTCAAGTGATTCTGCTAATACTAGAATGGCTACACTTGTGTTTGTTGATGATACAGATCCAGCTCATCCAATTACTATTACCACAACAACTACCAAAGGACCATCAGATGGAGAGATTGTTTTCAAGGATGCTACAACGACGTTAGAGGGACTTGAAAAACAAGGATATATCCTTGAAAAAGTTGTTGACAATCAAACTGGTGACACGATTACCCCCCCCATCTGGGGTAAATGTGTCCCAGCTAAGTCAGTATGGATATGGTAAGTTGGTTGATGGACCTAATAAATTTACTGTCTATTTACGTAAGATAGATGAAACAAGTATTAGCCAGAGTATCAGTACATCTATTGAAAATAGTAGGAGTACATCTCAGTCAATTAGTCAGGACGCATCTACTTCACACAGTGAAAGTTTATCCGCTTCTATTAGTGATGCAGTAAGCAATTCAGCAAGCCGAAGCGATAGTTTGTCAAATTCGGCAAGTCATAGTGAAAGTTTGAGTAACTCGGCAAGCTATAGTGAGAGTTTGTTCAACTCAGCAAGCTATAGTGAAAGCATATCTAACTCCGCAAGTCACAGCGATAGTTTGTCAAATTCGACAAGTCATAGTGAAAGCTTGAGTAACTCGGCAAGTTATAGTGAGAGTTTGTCTAACTCGATAAGTCAGAGCGAGAGTTTGAGCAACTCGGTAAGTCAGAGTGAAAGCTTGAGTAACTCAGTAAGCCAAAGTGAAAGCCTGAGCAACTCAGTGAGTCAAAGCGAAAGCTTGTCTAACTCAGTGAGCCAAAGTGAAAGCTTAAGTAATTCAGTATCGCAGAGCGAAAGTTTGAGTAACTCAGTGAGCCAAAGCGAGAGTCTGTCTAACTCAGTGAGTCAAAGTGAGAGTCTGAGCAACTCAGTAAGTCAAAGCGAAAGCTTGAGTAATTCAGTCAGCCAGAGCGAAAGCTTGTCCAACTCAGTATCGCAGAGCGAGAGTCTATCTAACTCGGTAAGCCAAAGTGAGAGCTTGTCTAACTCAGTAAGTCAGAGCGAAAGTTTGAGTAACTCAGTGAGCCAAAGCGAGAGTTTGAGTAACTCAGTAAGCCAAAGCGAAAGTTTGAGTAACTCAGTAAGCCAGAGTGAGAGTTTGAGTAACTCAGTAAGTCAAAGCGAAAGTCTGTCCAACTCGATCAGCCAGAGTGAGAGCTTGAGCAACTCAGTAAGCCAAAGTGAGAGTTTAAGCAACTCGTTATCGCAGAGTGAAAGTTTGAGTAATTCGGTGAGTCAGAGTGAAAGCTTGAGTAACTCAGTAAGTCAAAGCGAAAGTCTGTCTAACTCAGTATCACAAAGTGAAAGCTTGTCCAACTCAGTGAGTCAGAGTGAGAGTTTGAGTAATTCGGTGAGCCAAAGTGAGAGCTTGTCTAACTCAGTAAGCCAAAGTGAGAGCTTGTCTAACTCAGTAAGCCAAAGTGAGAGCTTGAGTAACTCAGTATCACAAAGCGAGAGCTTAAGTAATTCAGTGAGTCAGAGTGAAAGCTTGAGTAACTCAGTAAGTCAAAGCGAGAGTTTGAGCAACTCGGTATCGCAAAGTGAGAGCCTGTCTAACTCAGTAAGTCAGAGCGAAAGCTTAAGCAACTCAGTAAGTCAAAGCGAAAGCTTGAGCAACTCGATCAGTCAGAGTGAAAGCTTAAGTAACTCACTAAGTCAAAGTGAGAGTTTGTCCAACTCGATCAGCCAAAGCGAGAGCTTGAGTAATTCAGTATCACAAAGTGAAAGTTTGTCTAACTCGGTATCACAGAGTGAGAGCTTGAGTAACTCAGTAAGTCAAAGCGAGAGTTTGAGTAACTCAGTATCACAAAGCGAGAGTTTGAGTAACTCGGTCAGTCAGAGCGAAAGCTTGAGTAACTCGATCAGTCAAAGCGAGAGTTTGAGCAACTCGGTATCGCAAAGTGAGAGTTTATCTAACTCCGTGAGCCAGAGTGAGAGCTTAAGTAACTCGGTCAGTCAAAGTGAGAGCCTGAGCAACTCAGTGAGTCAGAGCGAAAGTTTGAGTAACTCAGTCAGCCAAAGTGAAAGCTTAAGCGACTCTATCAGTCAGAGCGAGAGTCTATCTAACTCAGTCAGCCAAAGTGAAAGTTTGAGTAACTCAGTAAGTCAAAGCGAGAGCTTAAGTAACTCAGTGAGTCAAAGTGAAAGCTTATCTAACTCAGTAAGTCAAAGCGAGAGTTTGAGTAATTCGGTAAGTCAGAGTGAAAGCTTGTCCAACTCAGTATCACAAAGTGAAAGCTTGTCTAACTCGGTAAGTCAGAGTGAGAGTTTGAGCAACTCGGTAAGCCAGAGTGAGAGCTTATCGAACTCAGTATCGCAGAGCGAAAGCTTATCGAACTCAGTATCGCAGAGCGAAAGCTTGTCCAACTCTATATCGCAGAGTGAGAGCTTGAGCAACTCAGTAAGCCATAGTGAAAGTTTAAGCAACTCAGTAAGTCAAAGCGAAAGTTTGAGTAACTCGGTAAGTCAGAGCGAAAGTTTGAGTAACTCGATCAGTCAGAGTGAAAGCTTGAGTAACTCAGTAAGCCAAAGCGAGAGTTTGAGTAACTCGGTCAGTCAAAGTGAAAGCTTGTCTAACTCAGTAAGCCAAAGTGAGAGTTTGAGGAACTCAGTAAGTCAAAGTGAGAGCTTGTCGAACTCAGTATCGCAAAGCGAGAGCTTGAGTAATTCGGTCTCCCAGAGCGAAAGCTTGAGTAACTCGGTAAGCCAGAGCGAGAGTTTATCTAACTCAGTAAGTCAAAGTGAAAGCTTGAGCAACTCGGTGAGTCAGAGTGAAAGCTTGTCCAACTCAGTAAGTCAAAGCGAAAGTTTGAGTAACTCGGTGAGTCAGAGCGAAAGTTTGAGTAACTCGGTGAGTCAGAGCGAAAGTTTGAGTAACTCGGTATCTCAGAGCGAAAGTTTGAGCAATTCTGTATCACAGAGTGAAAGCTTAAGTAACTCAGTGAGTCAAAGCGAGAGTTTGAGTAACTCAGTAAGTCAAAGTGAGAGCTTAAGTAACTCAGTATCACAAAGTGAAAGCTTGAGTAACTCGGTAAGTCAGAGCGAGAGTTTGTCTAACTCGGTAAGTCAAAGTGAAAGCTTAAGCAACTCAGTAAGCCAGAGTGAAAGCTTGTCCAACTCGGTGAGTCAAAGTGAAAGTTTAAGCAACTCAATAAGTCAGAGCGAAAGCCTGAGTAACTCGGTGAGTCAGAGTGAGAGCCTGTCTAACTCTGTAAGTCAGAGCGAAAGTTTGAGTAACTCCGTATCACAAAGTGAGAGTTTGAGTAATTCAGTAAGTCAAAGCGAAAGCCTAAGCAACTCAGTAAGCCAGAGCGAGAGTTTAAGCAACTCCGTATCACAAAGTGAGAGTCTGTCTAACTCGGTATCTCAGAGCGAAAGCTTAAGTAACTCAGTATCGCAGAGTGAAAGTTTGAGTAATTCAGTGAGTCAAAGCGAAAGCTTGTCCAACTCGGTGAGTCAAAGTGAGAGCCTGAGCAACTCAGTAAGTCAAAGCGAAAGTTTGAGTAATTCGGTATCTCAGAGCGAAAGTTTGAGCAATTCTGTATCACAGAGTGAAAGCTTGTCCAACTCAGTAAGTCAGAGCGAAAGCTTGAGTAACTCAGTAAGTCAAAGCGAGAGTTTAAGCAATTCAGTATCACAAAGTGAAAGTTTGAGTAACTCGGTATCACAAAGTGAGAGTTTGAGTAACTCAGTAAGCCAGAGCGAGAGCTTGAGTAACTCGATCAGTCAAAGTGAAAGCTTATCTAACTCGGTATCACAAAGTGAAAGCTTGTCTAACTCAGTAAGTCAGAGCGAAAGCTTGAGTAACTCGGTGAGCCAAAGTGAGAGTCTGTCTAACTCAGTATCACAAAGTGAAAGTTTGTCCAACTCGGTATCTCAAAGCGAGAGTCTGTCCAATTCAGTAAGTCAGAGCGAAAGCTTAAGTAACTCGATCAGTCAAAGCGAAAGCTTGAGCAATTCAGTATCACAGAGTGAAAGCTTAAGTAACTCGGTCAGTCAGAGCGAAAGCTTGAGTAATTCGGTCTCCCAGAGCGAGAGCTTGTCCAACTCCGTATCACAAAGTGAAAGTTTGTCTAACTCGGTATCACAGAGTGAAAGTCTAAGTAACTCGGTCAGTCAGAGTGAAAGCTTAAGCAACTCAGTATCGCAGAGTGAGAGTTTGAGCAACTCAGTAAGCCAAAGTGAGAGTTTGAGTAACTCAGTAAGCCAGAGTGAGAGTTTGAGTAACTCAGTAAGTCAAAGCGAAAGTCTGTCCAACTCGATCAGCCAGAGTGAGAGCTTGAGCAACTCAGTCAGCCAAAGTGAGAGTTTGAGTAACTCAGTAAGTCAAAGCGAAAGCTTAAGTAACTCAGTAAGTCAGAGCGAAAGCTTGTCTAACTCGATCAGTCAAAGCGAGAGTTTGAGCAACTCAGTAAGTCAGAGCGAAAGCTTAAGTAATTCAGTATCACAAAGTGAGAGTCTGTCTAACTCGGTATCTCAAAGCGAGAGCTTGAGTAATTCGGTATCACAGAGTGAGAGCTTGAGTAACTCAGTAAGTCAGAGTGAGAGCCTGTCTAACTCAGTAAGTCAGAGCGAAAGCTTAAGCAACTCAGTAAGTCAAAGCGAGAGCTTGAGTAACTCGGTCAGTCAAAGTGAAAGCTTAAGCAATTCAGTCAGCCAGAGTGAGAGTTTGTCCAACTCGGTATCACAAAGTGAGAGTTTGAGTAACTCAGTAAGCCAGAGCGAAAGCCTGTCTAATTCAGTGAGTCAAAGTGAAAGCTTGTCCAACTCAGTAAGTCAGAGTGAGAGCTTGAGTAATTCGGTCAGTCAAAGCGAAAGCTTATCTAACTCGATCAGCCAAAGCGAGAGCTTGTCCAACTCGGTGAGTCAGAGTGAAAGTTTGAGTAATTCGGTATCACAGAGCGAGAGCTTGTCCAACTCAGTATCGCAAAGTGAGAGCTTGAGCAACTCAGTAAGCCAAAGCGAAAGCTTGAGTAATTTAGTATCACAAAGTGAAAGTTTGTCTAACTCGGTATCACAAAGCGAGAGTTTATCTAACTCGGTCAGTCAGAGTGAAAGCTTGTCTAACTCAGTAAGCCAGAGCGAAAGTTTGAGGAACTCGGTATCGCAGAGCGAAAGCTTGAGTAACTCGATAAGCCAAAGCGAGAGTTTGAGGAACTCGGTATCGCAGAGCGAAAGCTTGAGTAACTCGATCAGCCAAAGCGAGAGTTTGAGCAACTCAGTAAGTCAGAGCGAAAGCCTGTCTAATTCAGTAAGTCAAAGCGAGAGTCTGTCTAACTCGGTGAGTCAAAGTGAAAGTTTAAGCAACTCAATAAGTCAGAGCGAAAGCCTGAGCAACTCGGTCAGTCAGAGCGAAAGCTTGTCTAACTCAGTATCGCAGAGCGAGAGTTTGTCCAATTCGGTAAGTCAAAGTGAAAGCTTAAGCAACTCAGTGAGCCAGAGCGAGAGTTTAAGCAACTCCGTTTCCCAGAGTGAAAGTTTGAGTAACTCAGTGAGTCAGAGCGAAAGCTTGTCTAACTCAGTCAGCCAAAGCGAGAGCTTGTCTAACTCGGTGAGTCAAAGCGAGAGTTTAAGTAACTCAGTAAGTCAGAGCGAAAGTTTAAGCAACTCGGTATCGCAGAGCGAGAGTTTAAGTAACTCAGTATCACAAAGCGAGAGTTTGAGTAACTCAGTAAGTCAAAGTGAGAGCTTAAGTAACTCAGTAAGCCAGAGTGAGAGCTTGAGCAACTCAGTCAGCCAAAGTGAAAGCTTAAGCAACTCTATCAGTCAGAGCGAGAGTCTATCGAACTCAGTCAGCCAAAGTGAGAGTCTGTCTAACTCAGTATCACAAAGTGAAAGCTTGTCCAACTCGGTAAGTCAAAGCGAAAGCTTGAGCAACTCGATCAGTCAGAGTGAGAGTTTGAGTAACTCAGTCAGCCAAAGCGAAAGCTTGTCTAACTCCGTCTCCCAGAGCGAGAGTTTATCTAACTCGGTCAGCCAGAGTGAAAGTTTGTCCAACTCAGTATCGCAAAGTGAGAGCTTGAGTAACTCAGTAAGTCAGAGTGAGAGTTTGAGTAACTCAGTATCGCAGAGTGAAAGTTTGTCCAACTCAGTATCGCAAAGTGAAAGCTTGAGCAACTCGGTAAGTCAAAGCGAGAGTTTGAGTAATTCAGTAAGTCAAAGTGAGAGCTTGTCCAACTCGGTGAGTCAGAGCGAAAGTTTGAGCAACTCAGTGAGTCAAAGCGAGAGTTTAAGTAACTCAGTAAGTCATAGCGAAAGCTTGAGCAACTCAGTATCGCAAAGTGAGAGCTTGTCCAACTCAGTAAGTCAGAGTGAAAGCTTGAGTAATTCGGTATCGCAGAGCGAGAGTTTGAGTAATTCAGTAAGCCAAAGTGAGAGTTTGAGTAACTCAGTAAGTCAAAGTGAAAGCTTGAGCAACTCAGTAAGTCAGAGCGAGAGTTTGTCCAATTCGGTGAGTCAAAGTGAAAGCTTGTCTAACTCAGTCAGCCAAAGTGAGAGCTTGTCCAACTCAGTAAGTCATAGCGAGAGTTTGAGTAATTCGGTCAGTCAGAGTGAAAGCTTGTCCAACTCAGTAAGTCAAAGTGAGAGTTTATCTAACTCCGTCTCCCAGAGTGAAAGTTTGAGTAACTCAGTATCGCAGAGCGAAAGTTTGAGCAACTCCGTGAGCCAGAGTGAGAGTTTGAGCAACTCAGTAAGTCAAAGCGAAAGCTTGTCTAACTCAGTATCGCAAAGCGAGAGTTTGAGTAATTCAGTAAGCCAAAGTGAGAGCTTGAGTAACTCAGTATCGCAGAGTGAAAGCTTGAGCAACTCAGTAAGCCAAAGCGAAAGTTTGAGTAACTCTATATTGCAGAGTGAGAGCTTGAGTAATTCGGTATCGCAAAGTGAGAGTTTGAGTAGCTCGATCAGTCAGAGTGAAAGCTTGAGTAACTCGGTAAGTCAAAGCGAAATGAGCAACTCGATCAGTCAGAGTGAAAGCTTATCTAACTCGGTAAGTCAGAGCGAAAGCTTAAGTAATACGGAATCTCTGAGCCAAAGTGGAAGAAGATCTACCGGTGTTCCACTGTCTACGAGTCTAGAACCGTTCCCTCTTTCAACAATTGAATCGATCTCAACATCAATTTCAATTAGTATGAGTGAAAATATCTCAGATATCACAAGTATGTCTAATTCATCGAGTGAAAGTGTTGTCGATAGTGGATCGAATACTACTGTTTCAAACAGTGAATCTACTTCAACTAGTCATGAACCTGTTCCTGGTACTTCAACTAATACATTGATACCATCTACTAAACCTTCAAGATCTGTAGAAAGTAGAAACGTTGTCCATAATAGACAAGCACGTCAACATGTTCGTCAGATGAGAAATAGAGCACGATACAGTAGTCATCGCAGATTGCCACAAACAGGTAGTGCTAACGAATCAGAGTTATTACTTGGAGCAATTACAACTGCTTTAGGCGGCTTGCTTGGATTTAGACGTAATAAAAAACGTCGAAAAAGATAAAAAATAAGTCTTGAAACTTCAAAATGAGGTCTCAAGGCTTTATTTTTTTAGTTTAATTCTATTAATATAATAAAATAACGATTTAGCTCATAAATAATGATAAGATAAATATATAATGTTTACTTTTGTTAGCTTTAATAAAGAGGAAATTATTGATGAATATAATTGCGTTGAGTGGAAATTATGGATATTTGGATAAAATAGAAACTACGATTAAATCTATTTTATGGCATAACAAGAATGTAGAAATTCATGTGATAAATCCTGATATACCGCATGAATGGTTTATTAATCTAAATCAATATGCAAATCAATTTGGTGTTTCAATTATTGATGAAAAAATTGATCCACAAAGATTAGCTGATATGAAACCTTCATATGCTCACATTAATCAAATGGCATATGGTAGGTTTTTAATTCCACAACTTATTAAGGATGACAAAGTATTATATTTAGATTCAGATATTGTTGTTGACGATAATATTGAGGATATTTTTGATGTTGATCTGGGAGATAAGATGCTTTACGCAGTGCGTGATTACCATGCTACTGATCAATTTAATTCTGGCGTTATGCTAATAAATAATAAAAAATGGCGCGAAGAAGAAATAACTCAGAAGTTAATTGATATGGGAAAGCAGCATTTGCCTAATGGCGATCAAACTGTAATTAACGAGATCTTTAGAGATCAAATGGGTGATCTTGATCCTGCTTATAATTATCAAATTGGTTTTGAGAAAGATGCTTTTTGGAATAATTTTGATAGTGTATTTGCATATTTTGAAGAAGTTCAGCATCCTAAAATCATTCACTATGTTAGTGGTGATAAACCATTTAATCTTGTATCGAGCGGAAGTATGCGAGATAAATGGTGGCATTATCGTAATTTACAGTGGTCAGATATTGTAGATAAGTATGTGAAGTTTGATAGCAGCAAGCTTGGAAAACTTCATTTCAAAGCGCAAGCATTTTTATTTACAAGAGTAGCTGAAACACAAGATGTAGAAGAACTTATTAAAAGATTGCCAAATGTCCAATTCAATATCGCAGCATATACCCCGATGGCCTTTTTATTATTAGGATTAACAAAATACGATAATGTTCACTTGTTTCCAAGTATTATCGGCACGACTTTGACTCGCTTAATTGACACCTGTGATCTATATTTAGACATCAATTATGGTGGTAAGGAATACCAAGTTCTTCATCGAATTACGCCGAGAAATGTTCCAATGTTTTCTTTTGAAGCTACTAAGAGCCAAAATTTAGATTATGATAATTATCATGTCTTTCAAAATGGACAAGTTGATGCTATGGCTACTGCCATCGAAGATTATATTAAGAATAACCAAAATAAAGTAAATAAACCTTTATTCAATATTGATGTTAAAGATACAGGAGAGTCTCTTGATTTAATTGCAAAAGATCATAAATCTGTCGTGCGTTTTGGTGATGGAGAATTTGACTTGATTAATGGAAAATCTATTCCCTATCAACAATATGATGAAAATTTATCTAAGCATCTAAAAAATATTGTGTTAAGAGGAAATTATAATAATACCTTGGTATGTTTACCAGACGTTTTTAGAGATTTAGATCGATATGGCCACTATGCTCAAGGTTTCTATGAGGTATCCTTTTTCCCAGATAATGAAGCAATTCTGACTGATATTGAAAAGACAGGCAATTGGTATGGTTCTACTTTCATATCTAGACCTTATATTGATTTAATTGATAAAAGTAAAAGCCAACATTATTTTGATAAGTGGAAAGAAATATGGAATGGACACGATCTTTTAATAGTTGAAGGAAAGTTTACCCGTTCAGGAGTTGGCAATGACCTTTTTGACAATGCTAATTCAGTTGAGAGAATTATTTGTCCACCACGTGATTCTTACGCTAAAGTCAATGAAATTGAAGATGCTATTAAAGAACATGCAGCAGATAAGCTGGTGTTATTAATGCTGGGACCAACAGCTAAAGTAATCGTAGATGATTTGCAAGATTTAGATAATCAGATCATTGATCTAGGTCATATTGATTCAGAATATGAATGGTTCAAGATGGGAGCCAAATATAAGGTTAAGTTAAAGGATAAACATACGGCTGAATTTAACTATGATGAAAATATTGAACCAATTCAAGATGCAAAATATCAAGAAGAAATAGTAGCTAGAATTGATTAATGCAGCCTTTATCTAAAAGAAACTAGGAAAGTAAAGTTATGAACGTAATTGTTCTAAATGGTGATTATAATTATGTCGATAAGATAGAAACTACGATTAAGTCTATTTTGTGGCACAACGAAGATATAGAAATTCATCTAATAAATCCGGATATACCGCATGAATGGTTTGTTAATCTGAATCAATATGCAAAACAAATTGGTTCAATAATAATTGATGAAAAAATAGACTTTGGGCAACTATCAGAGCTGAATGCTGCTGGAGCAAGTATTAATAAGATTCGGTATGGAAAATTCTTAATCCCAGATCTGATTTCAGCAAATAAAGTGCTCTATTTAGATTGCGATTTAGTGGTTAATGGAGAACTTGACGATCTTTTTAATTTTAGTTTTGATACACCGATAGCTGCGGTACGAGATTTTAAAGAACCAGACCAATTTAATTCTGGCGTTATGCTGATTAACAATCAATTCTGGCGTGAAAATCAAGTCGGACATAAGCTGATCGAAATGGGGAAAGATCCTAATTTAATAGATAGTGATCAATCGGTAATCAATAATTTCTTTAAAGATAATTTTACTGAATTACCACCTACCTATAATTATCAGATTGGATACGAAAGAAAAGCTTATTGGAATGATATTGATAGCACTTTTGCATTTCTAGATCAGGTGAAAAATCCTAAGATAATTCATTACACCGCTGATGATAAACCATTTAACATGGTTTCAACTTCAGATATGCGACCAAAATGGTGGCACTATCATAATTTAGAATGGTCAAAGATTGTAGCTGAACATGTAGCTTTTGATGATAATAAAGTTGGAGAAGCTAAATTTGATGCAGAAGCCTTCATTTTTACGCAGTTTGCAGAAACACAGAATTTAGAAGCTTTGGTTAAAAAACTACCTAATGTTCGCTTTACTATTGCCGCATATACTCCAATGGCATTTTTGCTTACACAAATGGTTAAGTACGATAATGTGCGGCTATATCCAAGTATTGTTGCTAGAACACTGGTTGATTTGATGGATACGTGTGATATCTATCTAGATATCAATTTTGGCGCGGATGAAGATAAGGTTGTTAGAAGAGTAATGGATAGGAATATCCCCATTTATGCTTTTGAAACAACAAAGTCTGAAAATTCTAATTACAGTAATTATCGACTTTTTAAAGATAATGAAGTTGATGAGATGGTAAGTGATATTAAAGACTATCTTAATAAACCTACTTCTTTAAACTCAAAGCCGAGATTTAATATTGAAGTTAAAAGTATTGATGAAACGTTAAATTTTATTTTGAGGGATAGGAAGTCTGTTATTCGTTTTGGAGACGGTGAACTTTCTTTAATTCGCGGAAAAGGAATTACTTATCAGGAGGCTGACGAAAGCTTAGGAAAGAGACTTAGGTCAATTCTATTTAATGGAAATTATAAAAATACTTTAGTTTGCTTACCTGATGTGTTTGATCATATTGAGAGATTTGGACAATATGCACGAGATTTCTATGAAACGAATTTTATTCCTAATAATTATGATCTTCTAAGGGAAATCGAACAGACAAATAATTGGTATGGATCTAGTTTAATATCACGACCTTACATGGATTTGCTGGATAAAAGTAAGAGTGCTAATTATTTTGAAAGATTAAAACAAATCTGGCACAGACGAGATATTTTAATTGTTGAAGGTGATTTGAGTCGCTCAGGCGTTGGCAATGACTTGTTTAGTAAAGCTAACTCAATCAAGAGAATTCTTTGTCCATCGAGAAATGCGTATGAAAAAATCATCCAGATTGAAGAAGCGATTAGGGAAAATTCTGAAGATAGGTTAATTTTATTAATGCTAGGGCCAACGGCTAAAGTAATAGTTGACGATCTCAAAGATCTTAATAATCAAATGATTGATTTGGGACATATTGATTCAGAGTATGAATGGTTCACAATGGGAGCTAAATATAAGGTTCGCATAAGGGATAAGCATACAGCTGAATTCAATTCTGATGATAATATCGAATCGGTTTTTGATGAGGCTTATAAAGAAGAAATAATAGCAGAGATCAAATAATAGATTTGAACTTGGCAACCATAGAAAAGAGAAATTTTAACTAATAATGAATACAATAGCTCTAAGTGCGGATTACAATTATAGAGATAAAATAGAAACAACAATTAAATCTATTTTAGACCATACTGATAATGTACAGATTCATCTTATTAACCCAGATATTCCACATGAATGGTTCGTGAATATTAATCAA
This sequence comes from uncultured Lactobacillus sp., assembly GCF_947367085.1. Lineage (GTDB taxonomy): Bacteria > Bacillota > Bacilli > Lactobacillales > Lactobacillaceae > Lactobacillus. Next base: position 54,303 of record NZ_CANBCP010000009.1, read on the forward strand.
TATATCAATCAAGTTGGCGCGAGTGTTATAGACGAAAAAATTGATCCGGGGCTTTTATCAGAAATTAATTATCCTGATGAACGAATTAGCAATATAATTTATGGTAAATTTTTGATTCCAAAATTAATCAATGCAGATAAAGTCCTCTATTTAGATAGTGATGTAGTAGTTGAAAATAATTTAAATAAGCTTTTTGAAATAGATCTTAGTGATAAAATGTTAGCCGCTACTATTGATTTTAGTAATCCACATATCTTTAATTCCGCCGTCATGCTAATCAATAATAAAAAATGGCGTGAAGACAATGTTAGTGAAAAATTGCTTGAGTTGAGTAAAGATCAAAGTAGGGCACATGATGATCAAAGTATTATTAATAACTTTTTTAAAGGACAAATTATAAAGCTTGATCCTTCATATAACTATCAAATTGGCTACGAAAATATTGGTTATTGGATTGCTCGTGGTCCGATTGAAGCTTATTTAGATGAGGTAGATAAACCTAAAATCATCCATTATATAACCGATGATAAACCTTCTAACTTACTTTCTAAGACTAGTTTAAGAGAAAAATGGTGGCATTATAACACCTTAGAATGGTCTGCCATTATTAGTAAGTATACTCAATTTGATAAGAAAAAAATCGGTGAATTGAATTTTGATGGGGAGGCACTCTTATTCACCCAGGTTGCTGAAACAAAAGATCTAGAATCATTAGTAAAAAAATTACCGAATATTCATTTTAATATAGCTGCCTATACCCCTATGGCATGGCTATTAGTAAAGTTAACTAAGTATGATAACGTTAGCTTATATCCATCAATTGTATATAAAAAACTAGCCGAATTGATTGATAATTGTGATGTTTATTTAGATATCAGTTATGGCCCGAAAGAAGCAAATGTCTTTAGTAATGTTATTCATCAAGATATACCAACCTTAGCTTTTGAAGCCACTAAAGATCCGAACTTACATCGGGATAATTACCATGTATTTAAAGATGATGAAGTTGATCAGATCGCTAAAGCAAAAGAAGTTTTATGCTGGTAAGAAGCATAAAACTTCTTTTGACAATATGTTCAATATTAAGGTTAAGAATACCAATCAGACGCTTGATCTCATCTTAAAGCATAAAATGTCAGTAATTCGCTTTGGTGATGGAGAATTTGACTATATTAATGGTAAGTCAATTGTTTATCAAGAATATGATGAGAAACTTGCAAAAAGGTTGCGAGAAATAGTTTTAAGAGGAAACTATGATAATACTATCGTTTGCTTACCTGATGTGTTTAGAAAACTTGATCGTTATAACCGTGGTTGGCAAGATTTATATGTATCGACATTTTTCCCCGAAAATTATGATTTGCTAAAAGGAATTGAAAAAAGTAATAATTGGTATGGTTCAACTTTTATCTCAAGACCGT
>NZ_CANBCP010000010.1 GCF_947367085.1 uncultured Lactobacillus sp.
AGAGGACCTGAGCATATTGCCCTAATTACTGACTGTATGCAGGCAGGCTTAATGCCAGATGGCGACTACATGTTAGGCGAATTGCCAGTGTATGTTAAAGATGGTATGGCAAGACTTAAAGACGGCGATAATTTAGCCGGTAGTATCTTACTACTTAAAGATGCAGTTAAAAACTTGGTAAATTGGAACGTTGTCACACCAGAAGATGCTGTTATGATGGCTAGTTATGTTCCAGCTAATAGTGTTCACATGACTGATAAGTGCGGCGTTATTAAACCAGACCATGATGCAGACTTTGTGGTTTTAGATGACGATATGACTGTAGAAGAAACTTACCTAAATGGTGTAAGTCGCTATCAAAGATAGGAACGAAATTTTGTTAGTACAATAAAAAGCAAGCATTTGCTTGCTTTTTTGTCTATAAAACTATTTTTCCTAATATACAGCACCGTCGTAGAAATTAAACTTAGGCTTGTTGAAGTTAAAGTCTTTAAGATCGCTCATCTTAATAACATTGTCAGCAACGCCCCAGCTCATCAAGTTAATTGGCTCACCAAATTGGTCATCTGGAACCACTAATAATACAAACTTACCTTGTGACATGGCATAACCTAATTCCATCCCTAAACCAACGTCTTCTTCTTTAGGAACATATACGCCAAGCATGACATCGCTTGTCTTGATACCAATTAAGTCGCCACTGTAAGTAGCCTGGGCCCATTCTTTGTCGTGTAAGTATTCAGGGTGTTCATCAACGCGAATATCTTTGTATTGGTTTTGAAGTGGAACATAGCTATTTTCAAGATCAATTGTTGGGTTTTGCTCCAAGGCCTTCATTGCATCTTTGTAAGCTTTGTTTTGAGTTTCAGTAAACCAGCCAGCACCAAAATAAACGGTTTTTTGTTTAGTCATAATCAAGGTCCTTTCATAAAAAACGATTACTTGTTAACTTTAGCAAAAAATATTAAAACGCAACAGTAGTCTTCGTGTTTTTGAAACCGGTTTAAGATATAATTGATTTATGACTTTTAACGACCAGAAAGGGATAGACGCATATGAGCATTGATAAGAAAAAACTTTTTGATAAAAAGGCTGTATTTGTAACTGATAAAACGGATCGGAATGAAATCTTTAGGGATGTTTATCAAAAACTCTTAGATTTAGGCTATGTTAAAGGTGATTTTATCGAAAATATTATTGAACGCGAAGATAAATACCCAACGGGTATTTCAACGCATCCCTTATCTCACGACTTGCCAAATGTTGCTATTCCTCATACCGAAGGCAAGTTTGTAAATACACAATTGATTGTACCAATTGCCTTGAAGAATCCAGTTAAGTTCAATAATATGGTTAATCCAACCGAAAGCTTTGATGTGAAATTTTTATTCATGATTTTGAATGATAATCCTGATCTTCATTCTAATATCTTGGCACAAATCATGGACTTTTTAGCTCAAACTGAAGTGGATGACTTAAATGAGTTATTTAATGAAACCGATCCTGCTGAGATCTATGATTTTTTAGAAAATAATTTTTAACTAAAAAAACTAGCCATCAAAAGTGATGAAGCTAGTTTTTTTTATTAAATTTCTGGGTAATCTGGAGTAGTGAATGAAACTTCCGTATAGTCAAGCTTTTTGTAGTTTACCATGTAAAGTAGAACTTCACTGTTTTTAGAAGATACAATCTTCTTTTCTTGTTTAACTACATAATCGCCTTCTTTTAACCCTAAAGCTTGGGCAACTTCGCTTGAAGCTTTAACAATACTATCTTTTTCTTTAAATGGTTCATCTAAAAGATAAATGTTTGAGTCTTGGCGAATGCGGACGTAGATGTTTTGGAAGTTTGTTTGTAGATCCTTGATTTTATTATGGTTAATAAACTTAGGAGCAAAGTATGCTTGATAGTAAAGAAACGGTACATCGTTGACACTACGTACTTGAATTAAGTGATAGTGGTAAGTGTTTTTATTGATGCCAAGTTCAAAGTTGATGCTTGGATCGTCTTCTTTTTCTAAGCTAATTACTTTGATATCTTCTTTTACTGCGCCATCTTTTTGAGGAAAGAGATTTAATTCTTTGAATCGAACTAAACGTTGGTGAGGTGAGTGAGAAACGAAAGTTCCTTTACCTTGATAGCGAACAAGATAACCAGCCTTAACTAAATCTTTAACTGAACGAATTACAGTGATTGAAGAAACGTTGAATTTTTCTTTTAGTTCTTTTTCACTGTAAAACTTATCAGCATATTGAAACTGTCCAGACAAAATTTCTTCTTTTAATTCATTTTCGATTTGTAAATATTTAGGTTCGACCATTTTGTATCCATCCTTACTTAATTAAGATAAATTCTTCTTAGGTCCATAATATCGCCAGCTGACAGGTGCATGACCTTGCGTAAGTACTCATGAATTCCACCGTATTCTTCATTCAGTACTTTGACTGCATGGTCAAGATATTCTGGATAAACGGATTGAATATCCTTGATTGATTGTAGTACCTTAGCACTAGCTCCATCATGGGCAGCTTGCTTGAGCATATTTTCTACAAATTCTTTAGTTGTGACGTTAGTTAATACATAATCATATTTTATAGTTGAAAAAGGCACTCCTAATGCGGATAAAACGAGTAAAGCGCCGTACCCAGTCCGGTCTTTTCCAGCTGTACAGTGGAATAATAAGGCTTCGTTATCTTTGCTATTAGTTAAAAGTAGATCAAAAAATTTACGATAAGCTTTTTGGGCAGTTTGGCCTTTGATCATATCCTCATAAGCAAAATACATATGTTTGAAGCCGTATGTCGGATCTTTTTCTGCATTTTCTTCTAAGGCAAAGATTCCCTTAGAAGCATTCGTTAAATCATCGCTAAAAACCGGATCAAACTCATAAACAGCACCCTCTGGAACACGGTCAGGATGGTCGTGTTGTTCTTTTGCAGTTCGGAAGTCAACATCGTATTTAACTCCGTAATCACGTAAAAGATCAAGATCTGTTGGAGAAAGATCAGCTAAATTACCGGTTCTCAGCAATTTATTGTACTTAATCTTTTGACCACTGATTGTTTCATATCCACCTAGTTCGCGGAAATTTCGGCCAGATTTGATGCCAATCAGTCTAGTCTTATAATTTTCGCTCATAAATGTAGTTCCTTAATCTATTTAAAGCGCGTAGTGTATAGCTTTTAGAAGCTACGCGCTTGGGATTGTGGTTAATATAGTAATAAAATGGCATTTAGATTTTAACACTAATTAAGGTAGAGTGCTAGATTATTTGAAATCTATAGCTAATTATTTAAGAAAGAGTTATGGTAAAATAAAAGTGTTAGAAATTCGCCAAAAAGCTGGAGATGATAAAGATGATGGAAGATTATAACAATATTTTAGTACCAGTCGATGGATCTGAAACTGCAGAAAGAGCATTTGATAAAGCAGTCCAAATCGCTATTGATAATAATGCACACTTAGATGTATTGAATGTTATTGATACTCGTCAATTTATGGGTGAAATGCAAGATACCCTTATCTCAGGTGACACTATCTATCAAATGACACAAGATTCTGAAGAATACTTGAAGAGTCTAAAGAAATGGGCTCAAGAAAAGATGGACTTCAGTGATGTGAGTTACCACATTCGTTACGGTTCACCTAAGAGAATTATTGCTGTTGATTTCATCAATGACCACCACAATGACTTGATTGTGATGGGCGCAACAGGGATGAATGCAGTTGAAAGAATGTTAATGGGTAGCGTTACTGAATACGTTAACCAACATGCTTTGTCTGACGTCTTAATTGTTAAGACCGATTTGGAAAATAAAAAGGTTCCAAAGAAAAAGAAAAAGAGATTTTAAGTTAAATCCGAACATTTGAAAGCTGGTCTAGTCTATTAAAAGATCGGCTTTTTTGTTTGTGATTGGACCGTTCCAATTGAATTATTTACAAAAAATTTGACTTTTTTAAAGAAATATATGTTCAACTCCGAATATTTCTGGTATTATACTTAAGAACAAACGCCAGTTGATAATGAAAGGAGTCGCAGATGCTTTTACCATACTCAATTGAAAAAGTTATTCGTATTGCATCCGTGGCTCGTTTAAAGGCTGTTTCTACTGGAGAAGCAGTCTTAGTTCGCGTCTTTGTTTTATTTTCATCATGGATTTTACAGGCTTAATGAGTCGTCGGTTTTTCGTCGACTTGTTGAGCTTTTTTTGTACCATGAGCAGGTTGTATGTTGGGTTGTTATAGTTGTTTTATTTTTGAAGTCTGGGAGGACAAAAAACAAGATGAAAAAGTTCAAAAAAGTGCTGGTTGGCCTTTTCGCAGTCTTGCTTGCAGTAGTTGCCACTGCTTGCTCAAATAAAAAGTCAAATTCGGGCGAAGGCTACACACCTAAGTCATTAAGCGTTCAATTCGTTCCAAGTCAAGCTGCTGACAAACTTGAAGGGCGTGCTAAGCCATTGGAAAAAATGCTTTCTAAAAAATTAGGTATTCCTGTAAAAGTTACCATGTCAACTGATTACAACACAGTTGTCGAAGCTATGAAATCTAAGAAAGTTGATGTTGGTTTCTTGCCACCAGATGGTTATGTATTGGCACACAAGCAAGGTGCAGCCGATGTTTTGCTTCAAGCACAAAGATATGGTGTCAAGCAACCAAATGGTCAAGCTACCAAGGACTTAGTTGATTCTTACCGCGCTGAAATCGTAGTTAAAAAAGGGTCAAAGATCAAGAACTGGAAAGATTTAAAGGGCAAGAGCATTTCTGTTCAAAATCCAACTTCTTCAGCAGGTTACGTATTCCCAGTTGCTGAATTAAAACAAAAAGGCTTGGATGTGCTTAAGAGCTGTAAGTTAGTTACTGTAACTGGTCACGATCAAGCTATCTTGAATGTGTTAAATGGCGATACTGATGCAGCTTTCGTATTTGAAGATGCAAGAAACATCGTTAAAAAGGATCAACCTAATATTATGAAAAAGGTTGTGCCAATTTACTTCACTAAGCCAATTCCAAACGATACAGTTTGTGTAAGAAGTGACATGTCAAAAGCCTTCCAAAAGAAGCTTGCTAAAGCATTCATCGAAGTAGGTGAATCTAAAAAAGGTAAAAAGTTGATTGAATCAATTTACAGTCACGAAGGCTATGTTCGCTCAAACGATAGTAAGTTCGGTATTGTACGTAAGTACGATAAGATCATCGAATCCACTAAAAAATAAAAACTAAATAAATTTAATGTGCTAAAAATCTAGATATTGAGTTTTAATGGAGAGAAAAAATGAAGAATGTAAAAAGGATTTTCGTTGCTGCCTTTTTATTCCTAGTTGCTATTGCTAGTGTCGCTTGCTCAAATAAGAGCGCCAAGTCTCAGTCAGGATATACTCCTAAGTCTTTATCCATTCAATTTGTGCCAAGTCAAAATGCACAAACTTTAGAAGCTCGCGCTAAACCGTTAGAAAAAATGCTTTCTAAGCGTTTAGGCATCCCGGTGAAAGTTACAACTTCCACTAGTTTCAATGCACCAATCGAAGCAATGTCTTCTAAGAAAATTGACGTTGCATTCTTACCACCAGATGGTTATGTATTAGCCCACAAGCGTGGTGTAGCTGATGTTTTGCTTCAAGCTGAACGTTACGGAATTAAACAACCAAATGGTCAAGCCACTAAGAATTTAGTGAAATCATATCGTGCTGAAATTTTAGTTAGAAAGAATTCTAAAATTAAGAGCTGGAAAGATTTAAAGGGTAAGAGTATTTCAATTCAAGACCCCACTTCTTCTGGCGGCTACTTGTTCCCAGTAGCAGAATTAAAACAAAAAGGTCTAGATGTAACTAAGGACTGCAAACTTGTGACAGTTACTGGACATGATCAAGGCGTTTTAAACGTTTTAAATGGTGATACTGATGCAGCTTTTGTTTTTGAAGATGCACGTAACACTGTGAAAAAAGATCAACCAGATATTATGAATAAAGTTGTCCCAATCTACTTTACTCATGACATTCCGAATGACACTATTTCAGTTAGAAGTGATATGTCAAAGGCATTTAGAAAGAAATTAGCTAAGGCATTTATTGATATTGCTCATACTAAAGAAGGTCATAAGGTAATTGAGCAAGTTTATACTCATCAAGGTTATGCTTACACCAAAGACAGTGATTTTGATGTGATTAGACGTTACCAAAAAATTGCTGGTCAAAGTAAATAAAGTTAAGGAGTAGTTATTCATGGCAAAACAGCCAATGATTCAATTAAAAGACGTTACCAAAGTTTATGATAACGGTACTGTAGGTTTAAAAGATATCAACTTAGAAATCGATAAGGGCGAATTCGTAGTAGTTGTAGGTTTATCTGGTGCAGGTAAGTCAACATTGCTTCGTTCAATTAACCGTCTGCAAGATATTTCTGAAGGTAATATTTTGATTGATGGCAAATCGATTACTCAAGCTAAGGGCAAGAATTTACGCTTAATTCGCCGTGATATTGGGATGATTTTCCAAAGCTTTAACTTAGTTAAGCGTTCAAGCGTCTTGCGTAATGTTTTAACTGGACGAGTAGCATATTATCCTACTTGGAAAACTACATTTAACTTATTTTCTAAAGAAGATAAGCAAAAAGCATATGAAGCTTTGCAAAGAGTGGATTTAGCAGATAAGGTTTATACACGTGCCGACCAATTGTCAGGTGGTCAGCAGCAACGTGTTGCTATTGCCAGAGTTCTTACTCAAAATCCTAAGATTATCTTGGCCGATGAGCCGACTGCTTCACTTGACCCTCAAACTTCACGCCGCGTAATGCACGACTTAAAGATGCTTAATGAAGATTATGGTATGACAGTTTTGGCTAACTTGCACAGTGTGGAATTAGCACGTGAATTTGGAGATCGTGTAATTGGTGTTCGTGCAGGACAAATTGTTTACGATGGCAAGATGAGTGAAACTCCACAATCAGTCTTTGATGACATTTACAGTGGTAAGAATGGTGAAAAGACGGAGGCTGAAGATGAGTAATTCACAAATTCCAAATCATGAATTGCCTAAGAAAAAGCTCAAGGTAATGAACATCGTTTGGGTGCTCGTCTTAGTGATTGGCTTTTTCTTATCTGTTGACACAACTAACGCACATATTAGTGTCTTACTTGCACCACAAAACTTTAGTCAATTTGCGGACATCTTTGTCCAGATGTGTCGCCCTGACTGGTCATATGCTTCAACAGCTATTCCTTTAGTTATTGAAACTATTAAGATGGCAGTCTTAGGTACTGTTATCGGATCAGTAATAGCATTTATCTATTCATTATTAATTGCGCGTAATATTATTAAAAACAAAGTAGTTACTGGCGTTTTACGCTTTATTATGAACATTATCAGAACTTTACCTGACTTATTGCTCGGTGCAATCTTTGTAGCAATTGTTGGTATTGGTCCAGTAGCTGGTGTATTTGCACTTTCAGTATTTACTTTTGGTGTGGTTGTAAAATTGTTTTACGAAGCAATCGAAACCATTGATCCAGGTCCAATTGAAGCATTAACTGCTGTAGGAGCTAATAAGTTTCAGATTATCTGCTTTGCAGTTATGCCACAAATTATCACTTACTTTATTTCTTATGTTTTATATGCATTTGAAATTAATGTCAGAGCTTCAACAGTACTTGGTTATATTGGTGCTGGTGGTATCGGTCTTTACTTACAACAAACTTTGCAAGTCTTTGCTTACGACAAGACTGGAACCATCATCATCGTAATTATCATTGTGGTTGTCTTAATTGACTACATTTCATCTAAATCACGGGAGGCGTTAATGAAATAATGGAAAATACTATGAAACAATTACCACCTAAACCCGTTGATTTGAAAAAGCGTATCTATCATTGGGCAATTGCAATTGTTACAATTGTAGTTATTGTCTGGTCATGTATTGGGATTAATTTTGGCAGAATTAAAGAAAGTGCTGGTCAAATTACTGGGGCGATCTTTGCTGGGATTTTTCATCCTGACTGGTCATATGTTTATAACGGTTCAGGCGAAGATTTGATTTCTCAATTATGGGAAACTATCTGTATTGCCTTCTTAGGTACCTTTATTTCAGCTATTATTTCATTGCCATTTGCCTTTTGGGCAGCACATACCAAGCACAAAAAGTGGTATGTTTCTAGAACTGGTAAGTTGGTTTTAGCTGTAATTAGATCATTTCCAGAAATTGTCTTAGCCTTGATGTTTATTAAGGCAGTAGGTCCTGGTTCTGCAGCCGGTGTATTTGCTTTGGGATTTCACTCAGTGGGGATGCTTGCTAAGCTATTTTCTGAAGCAATTGAAAACTTGGAAACTGGAGCCAACGAAGCTGTCTCTGCAGCTGGTGGTTCTAAGTGGAACATTATTACCTTTGCGACAATGCCAAACTTGATGCCAGAATTAATTTCAAATACTTTATACCGTTTTGATGTTTCAATTCGTTCCGCATCTATTCTTGGTTTGGTTGGTGCCGGTGGTATCGGTTATCCATTGATCATTGCTTTGCAATATCGTCAATGGAACCGTGTCGGCATCATCTTATTGGGTATTATCATCATGGTTGTGATTATTGACTGGATTTCTGGCTGGATCAGAAAGAAGCTAGTTTAATAATATGTAATTAAAAACGAACAGTAATTTTTCTAAAGTTGAAAAGTTCACTGTTCGTTTTTTGTATTATAAGTTACCTATCTAAACATATTGGCAATTCCGGTAAATAAAACTACTGTACTGATGAGATAAATTTGCCAGACGGCAAGGTTACTTTCGTTTTTACTTAATTTTTTGGACATTTGGTGGCCACGCTTGTACATTAAGAAAGCTACAATAACTAATATCTCACCTAAAATAATGAAGAGCCAACGAGGAAATTGAAGATTTGTATCACCCATCAAAAATAAAATTGGGACGATAATAAATACCCCACTAAAAAAGGTTCCAAAGTAAATGACGTAAGGAGCAGTGGCTACTAATTTTTCTTTTTGATCAGCCTTATAAAATTTGAACGTTTTGTATAGTTCGAAAAAGCCAGCTGACATTGCTACAAGACAGCAAATAGTTAATGCCCAGTTTTGCATTTTATCCACACTTTCTATATTGCGCTCAATGCATAATAGATATAATTAAAGCTATTAAAAGCTATTCATTTATAGATATAATTTTATCACTCTTCAAAAATTTAATCTGAAAAAGAAATAAAAATTAATATCCTATTAAATAGGATACAAAACCGCGACAAGTCCAACTTTTTTGCTATAATGGAACTTGTATTTCGAGGAGGAAATTATGGAAAATTTGACAACCATGACTCTGGCCGATGATTTGGCTTTATCACAAGATCAAATCATCAGTGGCCAACAAGCCCTAGATACTGAAAAAATTTATCAAGAAATTGATAGCTTGGGTATTTTAGAAAAGCCAATCAAGGATTATTTCTCAATGACTCAAGATGAATATTATAATAGTGAATCTGATGGTAAGTTAACATTACTTCATTTAAAAGAGCCGATGAGTGCATTACATGACCGCATTTTGACCAATCACGTTGATGGTTATGTTGATAAAGATGAACTTAACTTAACTTATAACCATGAAGATCCATATGAAGACGACAATTATGATCGCACAACTGATATGCACGTTTTACTTTACAGTTTAAAGGTAATTGGTGCTGTTCGTGCAATCGATGCAAGTGATTTGAAGAAAGTTTTATCTAAAGATGCTGTAGTTTCTTTAGGATTAGCCGCAAACGCTTTGGCAAATAATTAATTCTTAGGGGCCAGACGAGTAATCGGTCCCTTTTGTATTGAAATAGAAGTGATTCTAACCATGAACATTATTAAGAAGACTCAGGGGATGCTAGACAAACTTTCTGGTGCAGCTCAAAAATTACGCCAGAAAAAACGTGACATACCTTTTGATGAGATGCAGCAATATGTGACTGTAGGTGAGTATCGAGTAGGCGCTAGCCAAGATACTCCTGAGGATAAAGACTTTGACTTGATTGTTTATAAAGATGATGAAGGTGTCCTTCATCAAGCTTTACGCCCAATAGATGCTTCAGATTTAGCACCTGAATATGTAAGAAAATTTGATAAACGCTTGGGTCGTTATCAAGCCTTTATCAATAAAAAGACGGGTCGACGTTATATTGTTGAAAGACAATTAGATAATTTTGTTGACTATGTCAAAAAGCATGTTCGTCAAGGGGATAATTCAGTCAATATTGGAATTTTGACTGATACTCACTATAAAGACAGTGATAGTATTGATTTTTATGGACATAACGGACTCACTCACGTTAAAGAATTTAATTATTTGGAAGATAAAGATATCTTAGATCTCAAGGCTCACTTAGGCGATTGGATGGATGGTTCTGATCCAGGCTTAGTTGACGAGCAAGAATTAATTTCTTTAAGAAAGGCCTTCCGATCCAAGAAGACTAACTTTGCGATTGTTAAAGGAAATCATGATGAAAATGATAAGTTCGATGAACATCATGATTTGAAAGCTTCATTTCCCGAAAATGAATTCGAAGATATCATGTGGCCGACGATGTACTTTCAAAAGGGCATTCACTATATTTCGCGTAAGCATGGTGTAGCTTATTTTGACAAAGACGATCTGCGCTTTATTACGGTTAATACCTCAGATGTACCTTATATTTTAGATAAGCAAGGCAAAAAGAAATACGATACAAAAATTACCTTAGCGATTCGTGAAGATCAGATGCAAGAAATAATCGAAATTCTTGAACAATCAAGCGATAAGAAAATCATTTTTATGAGTCATGCTAATCCAATTAACCGTAAAGCTGGTAACGCCTTAAAGTATAATGGCCGCTCACTACATGAATTACTAGTGGCTTTTAACCAGCGTGAAAAAGGCTATTTAAATTCACGTGATGTTCCAGAAGAATTTTCATTAGCCAACAGTTTTGACTTTACTAAGATTAAGAATGCCAAAGTCATTGCTTACTTTTGTGGTCACCGTCATACTGAAGATCAATACCGCATTAATGGTATTCAGTATGTTTTATTCAACTGTTCGGCGCTCATGGGACCAAATCACGCTTTGACTACTCAATACAATAAGCATTGGAATCGTAAATATGACCACCCTAATGAATCAGCTGGTTATATTGTAAATATTGATCCTAAGCGTCATTTGATGCAGGTGTTTGGCTATGGAGCCAGCTCACGCCGACGCTTATATCGTATCTAATAGAAAAATAACTAAACATAAAATTAAGGAGAAAGCTTTTTATGTGTGGAATCTGTGCAATTGTAGATCCAAAACTGAAAGACAAAGATCATGCAATTCAAGCAATGATGGATACAATCAAACACCGTGGTCCATCTTCAGATGGTAAATTTGTTAACGACGAAGTAGCACTTGGTTTTAGACGTTTATCAATCATTGATTTACGTGGTGGTGCACAACCTATTTGGAATGAAGACCACACACGTGCCATTATTTTTAATGGTGAAATTTACAACTTTAAGCCATTAAGAAAAGAATTAATTGAAAAAGGACACACTTTCAAAACTAAGGCAGATACTGAAGTTTTGCTTCACGGCTATGAAGAATGGGGCATGGACGGATTACTTAAGAAAGTTCGGGGGATGTTTGGTTTTGCTATTTGGGATGATAATAACAAGACCCTTTACGGTGCCCGCGACTTCTTTGGTATTAAGCCGCTATATTATTCTGACCACAATGGTCAATTGATTTTGGGTTCAGAATTAAAGAGCTTTTTAGCCGTTCCTGGTTTTAAAAAAGAGCTCAACACACGTGCAGTTAAGCCATATTTGATGAACCAATACAATGACTTGAAAGAAACTTTCTTTAAAGGGGTTTATCGTTTTCCTGCAGGTCACTGGTTCGAATATAAAGACGGTAAGATGAATATCCACAAGTACTGGGATGCTGAATACGTTGAAAATAGTTTGAGTTTTGAAGAAACTTTAGACAGAATTAACGAAGATTTGAAAGAGACCGTTGATTTATACAGAAATGCCGACGTACCAGTTGGGGCATTTTTATCTGAAGGAATTGATTCATCTTACTTAACTAGCTTGCTTCAACCAGAAGATGTTTTCTCAATTTCATTTGATGACTCAACTTATAATGAAGCTTCCAAGGCAAAAGCTTTATCTGATTTGAATGGCTGGAAGTTCTTCGCTGATAAAGTTGACGCCGACGAAGCAATGCGTGACTTCCCAGAAATGCAATATCACATGGACGAACCGGATGCTAACCCATCGATTATTCCATTATGGTACTTATGTAAATTAGCTCGTAAGCACGTTACTGTAGCACTTTCTGGTGAAGGAGCCGATGAATTGTTTGCGGGCTATGTTAACTACGGTATGCACACTCACAATAATGTCATTAAGGTCTTTACTGCAGGACTTAAGAAGCTGCCTAAAGGCGCACGTGTTAAATTGGCACATGGCATTAAGAAGATGCCGAACTTTCCAGGTAAAGTTCACATGTACACTAACCTAGCTAAGCCGAGTGAATTTTATGTCGGACAATCTGTGATCTATGACATGGATTATCCAACTATCTTTTCTTCAAAAGATGCTAATGGCATTTTGAAAGAAAAATACCAAAATGATTTAACTGTAAACGGCAATTATCAAGAAGATTTCAAGAAAGTTGAAAATCTTGATAGTGTTAAGCAAATGCAGTACATTGACTTGCACCACTTCATGCTTAATGATATCGAACAAAAGGCCGACAAGATTTCAATGGCTCACTCATTAGAATTGCGTGTCCCATATCTTGATAAAAAGATTGCCGAACTTGCTAACTCAATTCCAACTAAGTATTTAGTTAACCGTCATGATACTAAGTATGCTCTTCGTAAAGCCTCTGAAAAAGTATTGCCTAAAGAATGGGCTCAAAGACCTAAGCTTGGTTTCCCAACTCCAATTAAGCAATGGCTTAAAGAACCACGCTTTTACAAGCAAGTACGCGAACTGTTTAGCGAAGATTTTGTAAATGAAATCTTTGATCAAGAAAAGATCATTAAGCTCTTAGATGACAACTATAAAGGTGACGGTAGCGCAAGACGTCAAATCTGGGCTATTTACACATTCTTAGTTTGGTATAAGCTTTTCTTTGTGGATTACGACAATACTGTTGAAAAATACCAACACGTTCAACCTGAAGTTGCTAGTTTGATTGCATCTGGTAAGTTAGTTTAAAAAATATAAACAGAAAGAAGTTATTGTTTTGCAAAAATTTACGCCAATTCTTTTAGGTAGTGATATTAACGTTTACGGAATGGCTCGTTCATTTAACGAAGCTTATGGAATTAAAGTTAAGGCATGGGCAGCTAGTCATTTAGCAGCTACACGTTATTCAAAGATCGTTGATGTGGAAGTTCATGAAGGCTTTGCGGAAGATCCTGGCTTTATGAATGTCATGAAGAAAAAGATCGAAGAATACAAAAACCATGAAGAACCAGTTATTTTGATTGCATGTGGGGATGGCTATGCAGAGTTGCTTTCTAAGCATAGAGAAGAATTGCAAGAAGCCTTTATTGTTCCTTACATTCAATATGACTTGCTTGAAAAGTTGATTTCTAAGGAAGGCTTCTACGAAATTGCTGAAAAGTATGGTTTGCCATATCCTAAGACCAAGATCATCACAATGGCTGATTACAAGGCTGAAGACTATTTGACTATTCCATTTGACTACCCAGTTGAATTAAAGCCTGAAGATCCAGTTTCTTGGCTTGATTGTCAATTTGAAGGTCGTAAAAAAGCCTTCACTATTCACGATGAAGCTGAATTAGCTGATATTGTTGGTAAGATCTACACTCACGGCTATAAAGAAGACTTGATTTTGCAAGACTTTATTCCAGGTGATGACTCTAATATGCGTGTGCTTAATGCTTATGTAGATAAAGATCACAAGGTGAAGATGATGTGTTTGGGACACCCACTACTTGAAGACCCAACTCCTCAATCAATCGGTAACTACATGGCAATTTTGCCAGCATTTAGCCAAAAGTTATATGACACAGTTCAATCTTTCCTTGAAAAGTTGAACTATACTGGTATGGCTAACTTTGACATCAAGTACGATGCCCGCGACGGTGAATACAAGTTCTTTGAAATCAACTTGCGTCAAGGTAGATCTAGCTTCTATGTAACTTTGAACGGTTATAACTTAGCTAAGTGGTACGTTGATGACTATGTAGAAGATAGTCTAAAAGACAAGCCAACTGTTTACGGCAATAAAGATGGTAAGGACTATGTTTTATGGCTCGGCGTTCCAGTTAAGGTCTTTAAGAAATACGCTTATGACAATGGCGCTAAGCGTTTAGCTGAACGCCTTATCAAAGAAGGCCGCTACGGCACCACTGTCTTTTATAAAAAAGACGAAAGCTTCAAGCGCTGGCTGCTGATGCATTACATGTTCCACAACTACATTGGCCGTTATAAGAAATACTATCAAGTAAACAAAGGCCAATACTTTGAAAAAGCTGCTCAAAAGATTGAAAAACAAGCAGCAGGAATTGGCGAAGAAGAAAATCACGAAAACGAAATTTAATCAATTAGGCCTGCTGAGTCCAATGCTTGGTAGGTCTTTTTATATAGGCAACACTACTTTATGCTTGTGAAATGTATACGGGATTGGAATTAAAATCATTGCTATATTAAGATAGACGTTAACTTAGTATTTTAAAAAATAAGTGAAATATAACAATTAAAGTAGTTGATTTTTAAATAACCGGTGTTATCATAATCCATGAAAGAATAAAAATTATCGATGTATTAGAAGAGATGGATGAATGATGCAACAAGAACAACACCCTCGTTTTTCAATTAGAAAGTTAACTATTGGCGCTGTTAGTGTAATGTTTGGTTTGGTATTATTTGGCAACCAAAACCAAGTACATGCAGCAACAACTAATGAAAATGATAAAGATGCATCAGCAGCTGTAAAAGCTGATGATAAAGACACGACTAGTCAGAGCAATGTTACTATCTTAAAAACTAAATCTGATAACTCTGTTGAATCAACTACAGAAGTAAAGGATTCACAGGGAGCAACTGCTTCAAATGATAAATTACAAACTAAGCAAGTTGCTAAATCTGAAGCTCCTAAGCCAGGCGAAGATTACAATGCAGAATATAAAAAGAATGCCGATGCTCTTTACGAAGATCCAAAAACTAAGAATGCCAACGAATCTAAACCAAGTTTTGTAGATAAAAACGGTGTAGAAACCAAACTTACGATTTCTGCTAAAAATAAGAATAATGGTAAAGAAAGTACTGTTGAAGTAGGTCCAACCAGCAAAAATATTGTCTATAATTCCGGTGTCGCTACTGACGCAAATGTAACAATAACTATTACTAACCCTACTGATAAAACTCAACCTATTACAGGCTATGGTGACTATGCCTATATCTTTCCTACTTGGCATGGTGATAATAACTTTGCCATAGACAGTGATCGCACAGGCAAAGACGCTCAAGGTAGTATTACTTTTGGTGGTAATTATACTGAGCAAGGCTTAACTTTAGGTGGTTTTTCACTTGCTAATCCAGTAGGCTCAACTGGTTTTGGAAAGTCGGCAGTAGAAGCTGCCCAAGATCCATCTAAGATTGGTGGATTTACTGTAAGTGGTAATTTAGCTGCTGGTAAGACAGCAACTATTGTTGTGCCTTTTAAATATAAGGATCCTACAAGTTATCCAAGTATTGTTACTTCAGATCAAATAGGTATTTGGTACAAAACTGGTGTTAATCAACACCATACTGAAGTAGAGACTACTTTGGATAATCAAATTGGAAAGGATTACTTCTTAGTAGATATTACTGGAGTTAATGCAAGTACTAGAGATCTTCACTCAGTTCCCCAAACTGTTATTGATGCGTTGGTAAAAGATGGCTTATATCCTACTTATCAAAAAGGTGACGCTCAAGTTAATAACTTCTCTGGAGATACTTACCAGCCAGGAAATGATGATTACTTAACCGCAGGTGCCCAGGTAAATCTCACTGGCCCTTATAAGCGCTTGGCAGATTTACTTAAAAACTATGGCTACAAGTTAGGCGACTATGGTCGCATTACCAATGTACCTAACGGTTACTACTATCATTCTGATTTTAAATTCTATGATGCTCAAGGTAAGCAAATTAAACTTGGCACTGGCAACATTTCTAACTTCTTTATCCCAGTTGAACAGGTTATTTCTCAAAATAGTGATTCTCCAACACTGTTACAAGCTCAAATGCCTGGCGATGACGACCAAACTTATATCCAAGAAGTTAAAAACATGTTTACTCCTGACTCGGTCGTAGATACTTCAAAGATTGATATTCATAAAGCAGGTGCATATCCAGTTAAAGTGTCTAAAGATGGAACGAGTCGCATCTATAATGTTGTCGTCTTTAATACATACACACCTGACGCATACAAGACAAACGATCGTCATCACAAAGATTTGACGGCAGATAGTATAATTTTCTCTGATAGTGAGCAGCTCTTAAAAGATAATCACTACACAGTTGAATGGGTTCAAGCACCAGATTATACCAAGGCAAGTGATAGCGTTCCCGTAATTATTAAAATTGTTGACGCTGATGGAAGAGCTTACGAAGTAAAAGATCACGTTAATGTTCAGCAAAAGATAACTGTTAACTTTACCAATGAAGGGAAAACAGTTGATAGTTTTGATTTGTATAGTTATGCTGATGGCAGAAATACTTTAGGTAGGCAAGTTACAACTGATGATCAAAGCGCAAAAGCTCGCTGGGATGATGTGTTAAGTAAATTACAAAAAGACTACGTAATTAATGAATCAGATCTTAAGCAAGCTTTGGCTACTAAGTTTTTATCTCAAGCAGATGATCAAACTCTTGAAATCAAGCTTGGTAAAAACTCAACCGGAACTCCATTAGTAGATCCCGCAAAACCTACTGTAGAACAAAGAAGTCAAAACTACACCAGAACGATCAACTACGTTGATGAAAACGGCAAACAGCTAAAGGACCCAACAGTTCAAACAGTAACTGTAACTAAGTTAGTTTCAGTAGATCCAACAACAAAGAAAGAAACTGACTTAACAAAATGGAGTACTGCAAACTTTGACGAAGTAACCTTACCAAAGATCGATGGCTACTTCACAACCGAAAAAGATATCGTCAAGGCCCCAGCTACCAAGGATGAAACAGTAACCATCCACTACACTAAGAAACAAAGTGCAACAGGGGATGCTTTAGTAGATCCCGCAAAACCTGCAGTAGAACAAAGAAGCCAAGACTACACCAGAACAATCAAGTATGTTGATGAAAATGGTAAACAGTTAAAGGACCCGACAGTTCAAACAGTAACAGTAACTAAGTTAGTTTCAGTAGATCCAACAACAAAGAAAGAAACCGACTTAACAAAATGGAGTACTGCAAACTTTGACGCAGTGAAATTACCAAAGATCGACGGCTACTTTACTACAGATAAAGATGTGGCAAAAGAAGCAGCCACTAAGGACGAAACAATTACTATCCACTATGCTAAAAAACACAGTGCAACTGGTGAACCATTAGTTGATCCAGAAAAGCCAGTTTATCCAATTCCACAACCTGAACCACAACCAACTCCAGATCCTCAACCAAATATTCCAGATACTGACAATGACAATACTTCCTCCGATGTCATTGATGTTCCAGCACCTCATGGTGAAGATCAACCAACTAAGCCAGAAACTGATAATGAAGAAACAGTTAAACCACATGCAAGTGTAGTTCCAACTGCTACTAACGTAGTTGCAGTGAATACTTCAACTCATGTAGCCGTTTCACATTCAGCTTCTGCAGCTAAGTCTGCTCAAGATGATTCAACTGTAAGACCATTGCCACAAACTGGTGCAAAACAAAACAATGCATCACTCATCGGTTTAGCAATTGCTGGAGTGGCAAGTTTATTTGGAATTGCTGCAGATCGTAAAAAGAAAAACTAAATAATATTCTTTCTTATAAATCAAAATGGTGAATTCAAAATCGAGTTCACCATTTTTTGTGTCTTCTGAAAGCCTATACAAAATTTGAAAAATATTTTTAAATTTTCTTATTCCTATCCTTACAGGCTTTTTGCACCTACAAAATGTATTGTTCGGATTCTGCAACATACAATATGTTGTGTTTTCTGTTAGAATAGACATATGCTATCTAACGAAAGAAGAATTAACTATGTTAAAGCAACGCCGCGAAATACAAATTAGAAACGACTTAAACATCCCCGAAAAAGTTACTAAACGTGACGGTAGCGTTTATAATTTCGGACTCTACAAATTACAAGTGATTTTGGAAGAATTAGGCCTTCAAGATCAAGAAGCAACTTTATTACCAATCATTCTTAAAAAATTGGATAATAAAACTAATGTCCGCGCCCAAGATATTGCGGCAAGCTTTGTTGCCACTCTTAGACAAGAAGGTTTTGTCAAACAAGCTCAAAGCTACATTGACTTCCGCCGTCAAGATGAGCTTAATTTTAAAGAGCAAACCAAAACTACTAACCGTTTGCAGCGTTTGGTCCACCACGATCCAACAATCGTTAACGAAAACGCTAATAAAGATTCGCGTGTCTTTTCAACTCAGCGTGATTTAACTGCTGGTGTGGTAGGTAAGACTATTGGATTAACAATGATGCCTGAACACATTGCTAAGGCTCACTTGCGTGGTGATATTCACTGGCATGACCTAGACTACACTCCACTTAGTCCGCTCACTAACTGCTGCTTGATCGACTTTAAAGAGATGCTGGGTCATGGCTTTACGATCGGAAACGCCAATATAGAGACACCTCATTCTATTGAAACGGCAACGGCCCAAATGTCGCAAATCATTGCTAATGTAGCTTCAAGTCAATACGGTGGCTGCAGCGCCGATCGCGTTGATGAAGTACTGGCTCCATATGCAGAAAAGAACTACCACAAAAATATCAAGGAAGCTAGCGAATTCTTTGATGACGAAGAAAAGATTAAGGCTTTCGCCAAAAAGCGGACCAAAAAAGACATTTATGACGCAATGCAAGCACTTGAATACGAGATCAATACTCTATTTTCAAGCCAAGGGCAAACGCCATTTACTACTTTGGGCTTTGGCTTAGGAACTAGCTGGATTGAACGTGAAATTCAAAAAGCTATCCTTAAGATCAGAATTGAAGGTTTAGGCAAAGACAAGAGAACTGCTATCTTTCCTAAGTTAGTCTTTACCTTGAAAGAAGGACTTAACCTTCACCCAGGCGATCCTAACTATGACATCAAAGAACTTGCTTTAGAATGTTCAACTAAGAGAATGTATCCAGATGTTGTAATGTATGACACCCTTAAAAAGATCACCGGTTCATTTAAAGCACCGATGGGCTGTCGTTCATTTTTGCAAGGCTGGAAGGATCCTGAAACCGGCAAAGAAGTTAACTCAGGCCGGATGAACTTGGGAGTTGTTACTTTGAACTTGCCAAGGATTGCGATGGAATCAAAGGGTGATAAGGATTTATTCTGGCAAATCTTTAAAGAAAAAGTCCAAACTGCCCATGAAGCTTTGCAAGTTAAAGCTAAACGCTGCCGCGATGCTGTGCCTGACAATGCGCCAATACTTTATGAATACGGCGCTTTTGGCAAGCGTCTGAATGCAGATGACGATGTTAATAAACTTTTTGTTAACGGCCGCTGCACTATTTCACTTGGCTATATTGGACTGTACGAAGTAGGAACTGTCTTTTATGGACCTAACTGGGAACATAACGAAGAAGCGCACCAATTTACGATTAATATTGTCAAGCAGCTTCATGATTACTGCGCTCAGTGGGAAAAACAAGATCCTAACCACTATCACTACAGTGTATATTCAACTCCAAGTGAAAGTTTGACAGATCGCTTCTGCAGACTTGATACTGAGAAGTTCGGCAAGGTCAAAGACATCACTGATAAGGAATACTACACTAACTCATTTCACTATGATGTTAGAAAACACCCAACTCCATTTGAAAAGTTGAGCTTTGAAGCACCATATCCATACTATGCAGCTGGTGGCTTTATCCATTACTGCGAATATCCTAACTTAAAGCAAAATCCAAAAGCCTTAGAAGCTGTCTGGGATTGGGCTTATGATAAAGTTGGCTACTTAGGTACGAACACGCCAATTGACCACTGCTTCAAGTGCGGCTTTGCTGGTGAATTTAAGGCAACGGCCAAAGGCTTTGAATGTCCTAAGTGTGGTAATCATGACCCTGAAACTTGTGACTGTGTAAAGCGTACATGTGGCTATCTTGGCAACCCTCTTAAGCGGCCAATGGTTCATGGACGCCACGAAGAAATTGTCCACCGTGTAAAGCACATGAACTTAGGCATGGAAAAGCAAGTGGCAAGTAAAGAAATTAGAAAGAACAAGGAATATTAATGCCTGAAAAGGATAAAAACAACCAAGAAGGACCTGACGTCCGCGGTAATTTAATTAAAGTTAATATTGGTGGCGACACTATCTTTGTCGACGCTAACCAATATAAGCCCCAAGTCGAGCACGCTAAACAGTTAAAAAAGCAGCACCGGATGCCAAAAAATCCTAAGCCCGGTGAGTGGATATCGCAAGATTATTCTAAGCATAAAATTGCAGACTATAAGCCCTTTAACTTCGTTGACGGTGAAGGGGTGCGCTGCAGTCTTTATGTCAGCGGATGCTTGTTTGATTGTCCGGGATGCTATAACTTAGCTGCGCAAAACTTTAACTATGGTCAGCCTTACACTCAAGAATTAGAAGACAAGATCATCGAAGATATGTCACAGTCTTATGTTCAAGGCTTAACCTTATTAGGTGGCGAACCGTTTTTGAATACGTGGGTTTGTTTAAAGTTAATTAATCGCGTCCGTAAAGAGTTCGGTCATAGCAAGGACATTTGGTCTTGGTCAGGCTATACTTGGGATGAATTACAAAAAGAAACACCCGACAAAAAAGAGATGCTTTCTAAAATTGATATTTTAGTTGATGGGCGTTTTATGGATGACTTAAAAGATTTAACTCTGCAGTTCAGAGGTTCAAGCAACCAAAGAATTATTGATGTCCAAAAGTCCTTCAAAGCTGGAAAAGTTGTAATTTGGGATAAATTAGTCCGCTAAGTTCGGTAGAATAAGAGAGACGAGTTGTTTCTCTTATTTTTTTGAGGTAAAAAGATGCAAGAAAAAAATCTGCAATTAGTTGATCAAATTATGACTGCTCTTCAAAAGGTGCAAGATCCCGAGTTGCTCGTCGATGTAGTGAACTTGGGGCTGATTTATGGAATTGATATTAAAGACCGCCATGCCACTATTAAGATGACGTTAACTATCTCGGGCTGCCCCTTGTCTTCATATTTGCAAAATCAAATTCAAAAAGCAGTCTTAAGCGTAGATGGCATTGATGAATGCGATATCAAGCTGGTCTGGTATCCGGTCTGGAGCCCAGAAAAAATGACGCAGGCAGCTAAAAAGCAACTAGGGATGCTCGATAATCAGCAAGCACTTGATCAAGAAGATGAAATTGAAGACACTGAAGCAAAAGAAAAGATCATTGACTTTAGTGTTCCAATTAAAAAGCTCGCTGACGAGTATCCTGATTTTATTCAAATTATGTACGATTGTGGCTTTAGCCGGATCAAGATTCCCGGCTTATTGTCAACAGTGGGGCGAGTGATGACGATTCCATTAGGTGCTCAGGCGATGCATTTAGATCTAGATAAAATAAAAAAAGCCTTTGAAAACAAAGGCTATAAAGTGATTGATAGCTAAATAAAAAGCTAATCGCCTGAACGATTAGCCCTACCAAAACCACACTATTTTTCAACAGGAAGCAAAATGAACCAAACTAGTAAAAGACAAGCAGCACTCTTAAAGATCCTCCATTTTATTCAAGATGGTGGAGATTTAGAGACTGCGAAGAAAATGTTTAAAGAAGAATTCGACCAAGTTGATGTCAGTGAAATTACGAAAGCTGAACGTGCACTAATTGCTGGCGGCCTTGATCCGCGACAAATCCAGTACTTGTGTAATGTCCATGTGGATTTATTTAAAGATAATATTGCCCGTAGTAAAGATAATCCTGATTTTTCTGTTCCAGGTCATCCTGTGCATACTATTAAGTTAGAGAATCTGGTAATTAAGTCACTGATTGAAGATGCACTCTTGCCAGATTTTGAAAAATTAAAAAATGGCGATTCAGACGCACTAGCTAAAATTCAAAAAGAATTGCAAGACTTATCTCAAATCGATAAACATTACGCCCGTAAAGAAACGTCGATTTTTCCATTGATGAATAAATATGGCATTACCGCACCTCCTCAAGTGATGTGGGGTGTCGATGACAAAATTCGCAAATTAATCAGCCAAGCTATTGAAATTGCAAACGCTCCAAAGCTTGATATGAGTCGACTTGAGTCGGCTATTAGAAAAGTAAGTTATGAAGTGCGCGAGATGATTGTTAAAGAAGAACAAATCATGATTCCAATGCTAGATCAAGTGGCAAGCGCCCAAGATTGGTATAGTGTTAAGCAAGAAGAAGATCAAATTGGCTATACATTAATTCAAAAACCAATGAATTGGAAGGTGCGTGTTGAGCACACTCAGCCGGCAAGCGATGCGGCAACTTTTACTAATTTAGCTGACTTGATTTTGAATTTTAAAGAAGGAAAGCTAAATTTAAAGCAATTACATGCAATCTTAGATTTATTGCCATTTGCGATAACTTTTATCGATGAAAATGATAAGGTGGCTTATTTTGGCGGTGGAGCTGAGATTTTTCCTCATTCAAAAAACGCACTTGGCAATTCTGTTTATTCATGCCACCTTCCAGAAAGCGTGCCAACCGTCAAAAAAATTTTGGATTCCTTTCATTCAGGCCAAAAGGATAAGTATGAATTTTGGTTTGAACCTAAACGTATGAAGCGATATTTGTACTTACAATATTTTGCGGTGCGAGACGAGTCAGGGCAGTATTTGGGCTGCCTTGAAGTTGCCCAAGATGTGACGAAAATTCGTAAGTTTAAACAAGAAAAAAAGAGCTTATAAAAATAACTCAGCTAGATAATGTGTCAATTCATCTAGCTGAGTTATTTTATTTTATAAGGTAAAAAGGGTCTTATCGTTATATTAAATTTCTATTATTTAGCGCTAAGTAAGCGGTATTGACCACCATATAGTGTTAAAATATAGAGTGATAATTTAGATTAATATTTAAGGGGATTAGACGCAAATGTTATTCAATAAAAAAGACCTAGATACAAAACAACGTTTTAGCATCAGAAAATTAACGATCGGTGCCTGTTCAGTCTTGCTGTCTACGCTATTTTTGACAGTGAATGAAGGACAAACTGTACACGCTGATACGAATACTTCAGACGATACGACCCAACAAAGTGATAAAAAAGGCGGAGGGGGACAGACTACAACGTCTACGCCAAATGCTCCCCTTAATTTAAATAAAAAAACTTCAAATCAAGAAACTTCTACAAACGAAAATTCAAATAATATTACTAATAATACTTCTACGCAAAATACTACTTCTCAAGATTCAGAAAAAAATCAAACTCAATCCCAATCAGAATCTGCAAAAATAGATAAAACTAAAGAAAATTCCATTCCAACTCCAGTAACTCCGCATGCCGATGAAACTGAAGAAGAAGTGGTTACATCATCAAAAGCAGATCAAACTACTAAAGAAAATAGTGCTAAAAACCAACCCCAAAACCAAGGCGATACCCAAACTCTATCTTTAACTAATAAACCAGCTACCCAACTTACCGCTAATGCCCTCAAGGAAAGTAAAGTAGCTACTGAAAACACTACCCCAATTGTCTACACAATTGGAGACGGTGCGATGGCTAACGCTGGTTCAACTTTAACAGAACGCGATGCTGCTAAATTTATCCAAAATGCAGCTCAGCTTGAAGCAGCTGGCGCCAAAATTACTTGGGATGGTACTCCTGACACCGGGACTGCAGCTGACGGAGTGAATGGTGGAACCGGTAGTGGTAAGATCAAAGTCACTTATGCAAATGGACAGTCAACAACTGTTGATGTTGAATTTACACTGAACGCTCAAGTTGGTCTTCAGCAAGGACACTCTTTTTACTATGTAGGAAATGTGGGTGACACTGTTACTTCACTTGATCAACCAGACGCTAATGGCTATGTATTATATGATTCCAATGATTCAGAGCATAGTCTAATTAGTCCTGGGCAAAGTGTGGCTGGAGGCGATCCAGCTGGTGTAACTGCTCACTTAGTAAGCCCCTTAGATACTTCAACTGAAGGAATTCACTGGGCAGATGTTTTTGTTAACGATACTTCTTTGACTGGTTATAACCAAGATATGGGAATAGAAACCCCATTTCTTAATACTGTCGGAACTTATACGATTAAGGTGCCGTACATTGTTAAGGGCTTAAAATTACGCACTGATATTCCCACGGATGCAGACGGCGATCCCGTAATCAATGCTCAAGGGCAGACTTATGCTAATGATGCCGATAGTACTTTGCTTCCGTCAAATAATACTCAGCAAGTCGGCTTTGATCCCAGTAAAGGTGCGCAGACGCTGGGCCAATATTTCTATCAAGATTATGCCTTAGCTTATAGTCTCGGGGTAACGACGAACGTTAGTGATTGGACTAATCCAGCTGATTTAGCTAGCGCTAAGACTAATCACTTTACGATGTCACTAGCGGGTTTACCAAACTCAGCTGGTCAAAATGTTCAGGTTAACTATGTTCCCTTGCCAAAATTGCAAGATTTATATTTCTATAATC
The DNA here is from genome assembly GCF_947367085.1 of uncultured Lactobacillus sp. Lineage (GTDB taxonomy): Bacteria > Bacillota > Bacilli > Lactobacillales > Lactobacillaceae > Lactobacillus. Next base: position 24,798 of record NZ_CANBCP010000010.1, read on the forward strand.
AAGGGACAAACCCTAATGTGCCATACCTTTCACAGTTTAGTCAAAATAATGCTTATCTCAAAAATGATGTATTTAAAAATGTCGAAGAGTTAAATAAAGAGTGGCCAGCAAAGACAGATGGATATGCTTCAACCTCTCTTTCGCATTCCAGTAATGAGAATTGGCTAAAGCTTAAAGGTGCGCGCACTCAAGGGCAATGGGCGATTACGGTTAATGCTAGTTTTGGTCAAACCAATGCTAGCGATCAACCAGTGATCTTTTCGAACTTGGATGCAAACGGCAATAGCATTTCATATGACGGCACAACTGGAACTGAGAACTTTGTTAAACAAGTTGCCCAGTACACTACTGATCTCTTCCAAAATGTCGGAACAGGTGGCACTACCAATGTAGCTGCCAACTCGCCAACTATTTACTATGGTCTAACTGCTATAGCTAGGGCACTTTATCCGACAACTGCCACTAGTCCAAACCCAATTGATGTGAGTGATGGTCCAGTTGACACAGCAGCTGCTATTCAAGCTAATATTGAAAATTCACTCCGTCACGTCCAAGCAAATCCGATTCTGGACAATAATACGAAGTGGCCAGAAGGGACAAAATTTGAATGGTTAAATCCAGCAACTAATGAACCCGAAACAATTACTCTTGATAAAGCAGGACAAACCTATACAGGAACGGTTAAGATAACTCTGCCTACTGGTACGTCTACTTTAGTCAAAGATGTTACACTTTCAACAATTGCCAATGTTCACGTAAAGAGTGAAACGGTCGACTATGGTACTGTTTTAACCGCAGCTGATTTAGTAAAAAATAAGTCGGCTTTTCCTGAAGGTACGACATTCCAGTTTACTGATGGTGAACCAACTTGGACGGTGCCAGGTTCTTACACTAACGTTCAAATTACGGCAACTTATCCATTATTTAATGCGACTGATAACAAGCCAATTTTAGATAGTACTGGTAAGCAAGAAACGACGACAACGCCAGTAGCTACCGCGGCTGTTGCAATTAACGATTCTCGTGTAATTAATATCGTCGAAGGTAGCGAAGTCCCGTCTATTGATAGTATTTTGAACTTGCCAAGCAATTGGGAAGAACACACTGCAGCTTGGACGACTGACATTAATACTAATAAAACCAACGAAGGTTTAATTACTGTTCACTACCCATCAAGTGGCCTAAATCAGGAAATCAAGGTTTACGTTAACGTAATTCCGAAGCTGACTGCAGTTGATGGCCAAGAATTTAAAACTGATGGTTCCAGCTACAGCGGTCAAGGCAATAGTATTGCTAATGGTGAAAATCAAGGCGGTAATTTAACTAATTATGATGGTAATTCAGTTAACTACCAAGCTTACACTCAGACTGGTAAAGATGGTGAACAGAGTTCTTTCCCAGAGAAGGCAACAAGCTACAAGCCAACTTTCAGCTTATCAGGCTTACCGACAAATGCTGACGGCAGTTTAGTTAGTGGTAACCAAACCGCTACCATTCGCGTATCTGTTCCAGCTGGCACTTTAGGCGCCTTAACTGATGAAAATGGTTCATACTACAATGTTCAAGCTAAGGTTGTTGTAGCGCAGCCAGTAACGTTTGAATTTGTCGATCGTAAGACTAATGATATTGTAGGTGACACTTACACTCAAGAATTCATCGCAGGCAAAGACACCAAGCTTGACTTTACAATGAAAGTTCCTGACAATTACCAACTTGTTCAAGGTGCATCAATTCCAACTTCTTACACGCTTCCTAGCTTTACTGGCGATGAGACTGTTGTGAAGGTTTCGGTAAAACAAATTATGAACTTCACACTTAAGTTCTGGGATGATGATGAAAACAAAGAACTTTATTCAGATCACTTAGTTAACCCTGGTAATGGTGGATTTGATTGGATTAAATTCCCAGCAGGAACTTTCCCAGAAGGTGTAAATGCAGGTGATTATTATTCTGTTGGAATTGACGGTGTACCAACAGGTGCTACAATTACTGGTTCATATGGTGTACCATTTACTAATCCAGACTGTAACTGGACTGTTCCAAACTTTAAGTGGGAGACCACACCTGCGGTTGAAGATGCTTTAACTGGCGCAACAATGACCATTCACCTTAAGCATAGAACTCAAGATGTGACAAATTCTGATCCACAAGCCCAAGAAACCAGAAAAGTCACTGTAAACTACGTAAAAGCAAAAGTGAATGATGATGGCACCTATACTGAAGACGGTAATGCCTTTGATTCAGCCGTATTGGATGTATACTACACCAGAAAGGCTACCAAGGACTTAGTAACTAAAAATATCACTTATGGTCCATGGCAATGGAATACTCAAAAGACAGGTAATGGCGGCAAAGCAGGATACAATGTTGTTTCTGGAAAATGGACTAATTTGCCTGAAACCTGGGGAACTGTTACAGCTGATGTGCCAACTTTAACAGGTTATACAGCTTACGTTGGTGGACCCGCTTCAAACACTAATAAAGTTCCAGCTAACCAATTCGTATATCCAACTTGGAATACTGATGGTGAAGGTGGTCAAACAGATCCATCTAAAGCTTCAACAGCATATACAAGTGCTGCTACAGCTTATGAAGCTCAGCCAGTTCATACTATTTTATATGTTCCAAATAAAACCGAAGCTAGAACAATCACCGCTAAATTTCAGATTGTTGGCGGCGACCGTGATGGTCAAGCTTTCGCACCAGATTCTAAGATTCAAGTCTTTTATGATAAGACCGGTACTTTAGATCCGACTACCAACAAGATAGTTTATGATAATAACTGGCAATGGGATACTTCTGCAGGTGATAAGGCAAATCCAGGATTCCACATTATTTCTGGTTCTTGGGGTATTCCAACTGACGGTAAGCCAAGTTCATTTAATGTCATTCCGCCAGATCCTGGAAATGACTATGTTATTGCCTATATGCAATTGAATAATGCATATTCTACTCAAACTTTTGCTACTCCAACTTATTGGACGAATACAGTCTTTACTAATAATACTGATCCAACTTGGTATATGCGTAATGAACTAACTACATACTATGTAGCAAAGCCATTAGTTGAAGAGAAGATTACCCGTACGATTAACATAACTAAGCCTGGTCAATCTACTGTTACTACTAATCAAGATGTCACCTTAACTAGACCTGTCAGAGTTAATGCCAATGATACAGGTGTTGTTTTTGATGGATTTACTGGAAGCGGCTGGACAACTCCTAACTGGGCAACTAATCAGTGGCCGGCATATACAATTCCAACAGTAGATGGCTACAAGCCAGTAATTACTCAAACTGTTGATGGGGTAACAACTACAATTGATTCAATTCAGCCTCAAACAGTTAATAGCACCACTAAGCCAACTACTATCAATGTAACTTACACAGCTACAGCAACAGCCACTTTAACTGGTGACGGCTCAACTACTTACACTGGTAATCCAATTAGCATAGCTGATTTGAATAATCCAACTACTGGATTAAAGGTTACCGTAACTGGTCCAACTGCTAATGCTGGTTCAATGAGCCTCAGCTTAGGTGACGTCGAATTTTCAACTGACGGCACAACTTGGACAACAGCTTTACCAACTAATGCTGATCATTACCAAGTTCGTTTAACCACTCAAGGTGAAAATGCAATTAAGTCTAAGTATGGTAATAACAGTATCGTTTGGACTAAAGATGGCAAATCTACAATTACCAGTGATGCTACATTTACCATTAATCCGTTGAGTGGTGATGCTGTTTTAGCTAATAGGACAGAAGGTAACTACACCAAGGTTTATGACGGTGCACCAACTAGTTCAATTGATGCAAGCAAGTTTGCTATTACTACTACGCTTAATGGTCAACCAGTTAACCTTGATATGACAGGTATTGACAGTGCAAGTTACAAATGGGTTGATGCACAAGGTAATTCAATTAGCAATCCGCAAAATGTCGGCACTTACTACGTGAAGTTGACTAATAGTGGCTTTGAGACTTTAAAGGCCCACAACAAGAACTTCACTTTAACTAATAAGGGTCTTGGTGTATACACAATTACTCAAGCTAATGCAAGTGCGGTTTTAGGTGGCAGCGGCACTCGTCCATACAACGGTCAAGCTGTTACTGTTGACGAATTGAATGATCAAGGTGCTAACAACAACATCACTTTGACTTTGCACTATCCAAAAGATGGCAACGCCGATTACTCAACTACAGTTAAATTAACTGCTGATGATTTTGTTTGGAATACTCCAGATGGCAAGGCGCCAAGTGATGCTAACAGCCAGGCTTACACGATTTCACTTAAGCCAGAAGCTATTAAGCAGATTATCTTGAATGCAGTAGGCAGCGGTCAAAATGGTCAAGCTAACGTTAAATTTGCTGACAATGCAATTTCAGGTACAGCTAGCTACACGATTACTCCACTTGCGGCTACAGCTAATGTAAGCAATGTTGGTGATTACGGTAAGACTTACGATGCTCAAGTAACTAGTCAGATTGATCCAACTCAGTTGCAAATTACTACTACTTTAGGTGGTCAAACTGTAAAACTTGATACGACTGGCCTTACTGGTAGCGACTACGAATGGGTTGATGCTAGCGGTAATCCACTCACTGAAGCTGATTATCCTAAGAATGTTGGTACTTATGGTATTAAATTGAACGCTGCAGGAATTGCTAAACTTGCAGCTAACAATCCTAACTACGCTTTAACTGTATCAGGGACTGGTAGTTACGTAATTAGCCAAGCTCAAGGCTCAGCTGAATTAAGCGGCAGCAACTCTAAAGTTTACAATGGTGCAGCCATTAGCAATGCTGAAGTTAACAGCAATGGTCAAATCGTTGTTAAGTTAACTTTCCCAGGTGCAAATAATGCAACTTACACTTTGCAAGATGGCGATTACACATTTAGTCAAAATAATACTGCAGTCACTGATCCGGTTAATGTTGGCCAATACACGATTACATTGACTGAGGCTGGTAAAGCTCATATCGCTAAAAAGGTACAAGAACTTTCAGGTGCTGGTCAAAATGATCAAGCTAATGCAATTGTTGATGCTAGCGCAATCAGTGGGGATGCAAGCTTTACCATTACTCCATCTGAAAATGTTGTAAATGTTTCAGGCACACAAGCTGAAACCTACACTGGTTCACCAATCAACGTTGTCTACAATGCTGATGGCGCAAACAGTGTAACTGTAAGCTTTGCTAATGCTGCAGGTAACACTACTGGTGCAACTGCTTCAATGACGAATGTCCAACTTGAATCAGGCGACTTTGAAATCGTCGATGCAAGTGGTCAACCAATCACTGCTGAAAATGCTGGTGGAGTTTATCACATTGTTTTAACTGATGCAGGTGTTGCTAAGGTTCAAAATGCAGTAGGTAATAACTACAAGATTAGCCAAGGTACTAGTTTTGGTAATTTAGTAATTAATAAAGCTCCTGCTTCAGCAATCTTTAGTGGAGATCCAACTCATGTCTACACTGGAAGCGTTAATACTGATCTCTTAAATGGCTTCTCAGTTACCTTACATGAACCAAATAACCCAACTTATAAGCTGGTTAGCGGCGATATCGAATTTAAGGTAGGCGATACTTGGACAACTGAAGCTCCTCTTAACGTTGGTCACTACGAAGTTCGTATATCACAAGCAGGCTGGGATCACATTAAGGAAATTAATAAAGACAATGTTACTTGGAACGCAACTTCATCACAGGGTGAAGGCAGTTACACAATTACACCTGCTACTGCAACAACTGAACTTAGCGGCAATGGTTCAATGATTTACAACGGGTCTGCTGTAACAACTGCTGATCTTTATGCAAATGATTCAACTATTAAGGTAGCTATTAGTGGTACTAATATTGCTAACTTGCCAACAAACTTCACTTTGCAAGACGGTGACTACACTTGGAACACTGCAGATAGTACTGCTCCTAAGGATGTCGGTAATTACACCATTACTTTAACTGAGCAAGGCTTGAATAAGATCCAAGATGCAATTAACACTGCTGTCGGCGCTGGCAATGTTAACTTAATTAGAACTAATACAGGTTCAGCTGCATTTGAAATTAAGCAAGCTGTTGCACCAAATGTTCAGTTGCATGGTGAAGAAAAGAGCGAGTATAACGGTAAAGCAGTTGTCTTTGATCCAAATAATGCCGAAATCAAGAAGAACTTTGGCTTCAACAATACTGAAGGATTAACTATTCCTGATTTAACCAGTGCGGACTTTGAATGGGTAGATAATGATGGTAAGCCACTTTCTGAAGTTCCAGTCAATGCTGGAGATTACTACTTACAGTTGAATGAAGCTGGTAAAAAGGCCTTTGCGAGTGCTAACCCTAACTATATCTTCACTAATAAGGATGGCGCAAGCACCATTACTGGACGCATTACCTACCACATTTATCCAGCTACTCTCGAAATAGGTGTTTCTGGAACTGCTTCTAAGGTCTACAACGGTCAAAATGCTTCAGTTACTCAAAAACAGATTGATGATGGTGATATTAAGCTAGTTTGGGGTAATTCAGCTAATGAACCAATTGGATTAGGGAGCTTCACTTTAACTGCTGATGATCTTGAGGTTGTTGATGCTGCTGGTCAACCAGTTAAAGAAGCTAACTTCCGTGGTGGTGTTCAAACTGGACCAAATTATCATGTTCAATTAACTGCTGCAGCAATGGCTAAGATTAAGGCTTTAACCGGTGCTAACAACTATGATATTAGTCAGGCAACGAGCACAGCTAACTATATTATTTATGCTCACAAAGCTCAGTTAACATTAACAGGAAATCAAACAACTCCATATGGTACAGTTCTTCTATTTGATCCTGCCGCATATACAGCAGAATTAAGTAATTGGAATGATGCAATAACTCCTAAGCCAATTATTGGAAAGCTGCAAGCTGGGGATGTTTATATTCAAAACCATCAAGATGGCACTTTACCAACCAATGTTGGTTCATACAAGGTTGTAATTTCTGAGCAATTAATTAACCGTTTGAAGGAAGAATATCCTGACTATGATTTTGAAGGTACTGATACTAATGCCCTTTCTGAAAATGGAGATACAAATATAGTTGAAACTGAACATGATCCAGCTAGCTATGTAATTACACCAGCTGTAACTACTGTCACAATCAATGGTGCTCAGCACATTAAGTATGGTCAAGATCCTACTATTCAATATGGTGGCGACAATGGCTACACCATGACGATTACTGCACCAGTTCACAACAATACTGTGAATAATGATAAGCAGCCAATTTACACTAATATTCAATTGACTACTGGTGATTTGGAATTTGTTACAACTCCAGATGATGTTGGAACTTATGAAGTTAAGTTATCCAGCCAAGGCTTGAAGAAGTTGCATGATTTAACAGGTTCAACTAACTATGATTGGACGCAAGCTTCACTAGCTCGGGCTAACTTCTTCGTTGATCAAATGCCAGTTACGATTAGCGTTGGCGAAAATAAGTCAGTGGAATACGGCTCTACCGCATGGAAAACCGCAATTCAAAATGCTCCAGAAGGATTTAGTTTAGGAATTAAGACTGAAAATGGCACAACTTTGAATTACACAATTCAAGCTGGTGACTTAGTCTTTAATCAAACTCCTGGTAATGTTGGCTTCTATAAGGTTGTTTTAAGCGCTACGGGATTAGAGCACATTAAGGCAGCTTTAGGAACTAATTATGCATATCCACAAGTAGCTACTGATGTGCCTAGTCATGGTACATTAACGGTTACCCAAGGTGAGGCAACTGTGGAATTAAGTGGTACTGACAGTACAGGTTATACTGGTAGTTCAATTACACCAAACGATTTCAAGTCAGGAAAATACACTTATTCAGCAACGATTTATACAGCTGATGGTAGTGCAGCCCAAACTATTACATTGACGAGTGAGGATTTGCAATTTATCAATGGTGATCCAACTAATGTTGGTCATTACGCTGTTGAATTATCTGATAGTGGTAAAGCTAAGCTAAAGGCTCTTGATGGAAACCATGGTAATAACTATAAGTGGACGTTTAATAGTAATGCTACTTTTGATGTAAGTCAGGTAACTGCTAAGGCAAACTTATCAGGTTCTAACCAAAAGGTATTCGATGGTTCCAGTGTAACTACTGCTCAAATTAATGATGGTGGTGACATTATTGTCAACTTAAACTTCCCAGCTAGTGCTAATACTACGTACAAGCTCCAAGATGGAGATTACACTTGGAATACTTCACAGGGCCAAGCTCCAGTTAATGCGGGCACTTATACTCTTAAGTTGACCCAAGCTGGTTTAGCTCACTTACAAGCTGCAATTAATGCTAAAGCTGGCGAAGGGAATGTAACCATTTCTGTCGATAACTTATCAGGTCAAGCTACATTTATGATTACGCCAAAAGACATCACCAATGTCACAATTAACGGTGATGATCAAAGTAAGACCTACGATGGTCAAGACGCAAGCTTGAATGTTTCTGGTTTAACAATTAGCGGTGATGGTACGGTTGCTGATACTCCATTATCTGATACAGGCATTACTGCTAGTGACTTTGATTGGTACGATGCAAACGATAATAAGCTTGATGCAGTTCCAGTTAACGCAGGTAGTTACGAAGCACGTTTGAAAGATAGCGTTCTTAAGACTTTGCAAAACGCTAACCCGAACTACCACTTCACTGCAGTTAACGGCACTGTGAAGTACACGATTAATCAAAAATCTGCTACTGATACTTTAGGTGACAATAGTGAGAAGACTTACAACGCTCAAGGCACGACAGTTGATTCTGTTTTAGATCAACTTACTTGGACACCAAGTGGTTTAGTTGAAGGACAAAGCTTAGATCTTTCAAGTTTAACTGCTAACGACTACGAATGGTATGACGCTGAAGGTCATGTAATGACTGGTTTACCAACAAACGTCGGCACTTACTACTTGAAGATCAAGAATGGTTCAATCGATAAGATTAAGAATGCAAACCCTAACTACAGCTTTGCTGACGGCGCAATTAGTGGTGAGTTTACTTACACTATTAATCAAGCTACAGGAAGTGCTGCTCTTAGCGGTCAAAACGATAAGACTTACGACGGCCAAGCTGTCACAACTGCTGAAATTAACAGCCCATCTGGTAATATCGAGATTACTTTCATCTTCCCAGGTGACAACAATAGCAGCTACAAGCTCAAAGATGGTGACTATGACTGGTATGATGCGAATGGTACTAAGTTAACTAGTGCACCAACTAATGCCGGTACTTACACAATCAAGATTAATCCTGAAAAACTTCAGGCAATTATCAACAGTGTTGCTGGCAATGGCAATGTTAAGATTGATGGTGAAACTGGCAGCGCAACCTTTACCATTAATAAGAAGGACTTAAACGTCACTCTTGGTGAAAAGACTGGTGTTAACGCTGGTAAGACTTATGATGGACAAGCAGCAACTCTTAACCCAGCTGACGGTTCATTTACTCCAAGCGGATTAGTTGATGGCGAAAGCTTGAACACTGCTAATATTTCTGCTGATGATTACGAATGGCTTGATGCTAGTGGTAATAAGATTGATGCGCCAACTAATGCCGGTACTTACTACATTGCATTGAAACCATCTGGAATTACTCAATTGCAAGCAGATAATCCAAACTACAATGTAACTGAAAGTGGCAAGTTTAAGTATGTAATTAGCCCAGCTGAAGCAATGATTAAGATTTCTGGTAGTCAGGAAAGCACTAATGCTGAAATTGATCCCGCTAACTACCATGTAACTGGTGCAACTGGAGTTACGATTCCAGAAGGATTAACTTATGAATTTGTCGGAAATCCTGATCAAGCTGGTACTTATGTAATTAGTTTGACTCCAGATAGTATCCAAAAGCTTAAAGCTGCAAATCCAAATTATGCTTTGAAGATTTCTTCAACTGCTGAATTTACTTTGGATGCTACTTTGACAATTACTTTTGAAGATACAACTGAAGGTAATAAGCAAGTTGGGAAGGCTATTACTAAGATTGGTGCTTATGATTCAACAATCGCTGATCTTGGTTTGAAAGTTCCTGACAACTATGAATTGGCACAAGGTCAAGACTTGCCAACTACCTACACATTTGGTAAAGACTTGCAACAAAACTTGAATATCAAGTTAGTTCATAAAACGGTTCCAGTTGATCCAACTAAGCCAGATACCAACCCAGATCCAAAAGACAAGGATTGGTTCAAGCAAAATGGTTTAGTCAAAGATATTACTCGTAAAATTAACTATAGTGGTTTGACTCAAGCTCAGCTTGACAAAATCCCTGCTGATCAAAAGGAACCACAAACAGTTGAATTCACTAGAACAGCAACTTATGATCTAGTAACTGGTAAATTGGTTGCAAATAGTGAAGGTAAATGGACCGCACTTGATGGTAAAAGTACTTGGGCAGGCTTTACTCCTAAGGAATTTGCTGGCTACACTGCTAATAAGACGGTTCCACCTGTTAATGTGCAAGCAACTGATAGTGATAGTTCAATCACGATTACTTATACGGCTAATGAGCAAGCAGTAACGATCAAATTTGTTGATGATGATAATAATGAAAGCCAAGTTGGTGAAACAATCACCAAGACCGGTGTAACTGATCAAACAATTGATAATCTTGATTTGAAGGTTCCAGATCATTACGAATTAGCTGATGGACAAACTTTACCAACAAGTTACAAGTTCACCGCAGCTAAGGATCAAACAATTACTATTCACTTAACTGAAAAGAAAGTGACAGTTGATCCAACTAAACCTGATACTAATCCAGATCCAAAAGACAAGGATTGGTTCAAGCAAAATGGTTTGGTTAAGGATATTACTCGTACAATCAACTACAGTGGTTTGAGTCAAGACCAACTTGCTCAAATTCCAGCTGATCAAAAGAACCCACAAACAGTTGAATTCACTAGAACAGCAACTTATAATCTAGTAACTGGCAAGTTAGTTGCTGGTAGTGAAGGTGAATGGACCGCGCTTGATGGTAAGAATACTTGGGCAGCCTTTACTCCTAAAGAATTTGCTGGCTACACTGCTGACAAGACGGTTCCAGAAGTTACGGTGCAAGCAACTGATAGCAATAGTACAATCACGATTACTTACACTCCAAACGATCAATCAGGTAAGATTTCTTACGTTGATGGTGATGGAAAAGAAATTAGTAATACACCAATTTCTGGTAAGACCGGTGAAAGTGTTAAGATAACTCCCGAAGTTCCAGCAGGCTGGGAGATTGTTCCAGGTCAAGACATTCCTGAGGCAGTGACTGCAACTGCAGATGGGGTTCCAACAGTTACTATTAAGATCAGACATAAGACCATCAAAGTAACCCCAGATACACCAAAGGATCAAATTCCAACTGGCAAGGTGCCTGGTAATCCAAATAGGAACTATCCAGCAATGAAGGATCTTGTAAAGACTCCAACTCGAACAATTACTGTGATTAAACCTGACGGCACTAAACAAACCCTCCCTCCTCAAGTAGTTAAGTTTACAAGAACAGCAACTTTTGATGAGGTTACAGGTGAAGTAACTTACAGTGATTGGAAGTTGGCAAGTTCATCTGATGGGTGGGATGCTTATACTCCAGAAACAATCCCAGGCTACACTGCGCATATTACGCAAACAGTAGATGGAAAGACTACTACCATCACTTCAATAGGTAAAGTAGATGTAACGGCAGATACTGGAAATGTGACTGTAGAAATTAAATACACTCCGAATGCTCAACCACCAATTCCGCAAACCGCTCAACAGATTGTGAAATTCGTCGATAGTGACGGCAATGTAGTTGATTCTAAGACCTACACTGGAGAATATGGTTCAAAAGTTTCAGTTGATCTCAAGCTGCCAGAAGGTTACAAGTTAGCTGATGGAGAAAAATTGCCAACTACAATTACGATCGAAAATGGTGTAACGATTATTAAGATCGTTAAAGATAGTGGCGGCACTCAACCTGACGATAAGCCAGATGATCATCCACACACTAAGCCGGATGATAATAATAAACCAAACAACAAACCTACTACTCCAAACAAGCCACATACAAATGGCAAAGGTCAAGTCGTTACACCAGACGGCAAGGTCTTCCCTAAGGGTAGCCACATTGCTACTAATGGCGATGTAATTGGACCAAATGGACGCATTCTTTACCACGCAGGTAAACTTACCCGTATCGGTGAAAGAGTCGTTAAGAAGACACTTCCTCAAACAGGAGCTGTTTCAGATAATCCATTTGTGGCTGGTTTAGCAATTTTAGGTGCAGGTTTAGGACTCTTTGGCTTAGCCGACAGACGCAAAAAGAAAAAAGAAGATAAGTAGTTGAACTTACTTCTTTAAGCGAAAAGACATGGAAATATCCATGTCTTTTTTGCTAGACTAGAGTTTGAATGGTAAAGAATTGGAGGAAATAAGATTGCATACTGCACATGGAAAACAGCCAGCTGATGAAATAAAACTGCATTGGCTTTTATTAGGTGAATTATTAACCTGGATTGGTGCAAGTTTTATCTGGCCTCTAACGTCAGTTTATTTAAATAAGCGCCTGCATGTTTCACTTGCGATGATTGGGGTTGTGCTGCTTTTTAACTGTTTAGCAAACATGCTAGGGTCATTTGTAGCAGGCTGGGCATATGATCATTTGAATCCATACTATCTCTTAATTGCGGGTGGTAGTTTAGATGCCTTAGTCCTATTTTTAATGGCAGCTTTTCACGGCTGGCCAATTTACTGGGTGTGGATGACCTTGACAGGTCTTTTAGGTGGCTGGAATGGAGCCTTGATCAATTCGATTGCGACTAGTATTAAGTCTAAGCCAGGGCGCTACGTCTTTAACGTGATTTATTTTGCCCAAAATCTTGGTGTCGTATTAGGTACATTAACAGTTGGTTACTTATATGATTATTCAGTCACACTCTTGTTCATTATTGCAGCATGCTTGTTTGTAGCGGTTAGTGTAAATACGATCTTTAATTACCGTCCAATAATTCAATTTCATAAAGAACGGATGGCTAATAAGGATAAGCAAGTTAAACAAAAACTTCAACCGATGCCTAAATCCAATTTGATGTTGACGATCGGCTTTTATACCACGCTAGCGGTGATTTGGCTGATGTACATGAACTGGGAGTCAAACTTGTCAGTTTATATGGTTTCACTGGGAATTCCGTTCCACTTATACAGCTTACTGTGGACAATTAATGCCGGAATTATCGTCTTTGTTCAAGCACTCTTGAGTAAATTTCCCAATATTTTTAAATCGATTTTTCACCAGGTGATCTTTGGGGTAACAATGTTTGCGATTTCTTTTGTTACGCTAATTTTTGCCAAAGATTATGCGCATTTTGTATTTTCTATGGTAACTTTGACAATTGGTGAATCAACTGCGATGCCAGCTATTCCTGCTTACGTCAATGACTTGTCACCGACTTCAAGTAAAGGTAAGTATCAAGGCTTAACCTTGTCGACATCGGCAATTGGCCGTGCGTTAGGTCCTTTATTTGGAGGACTAGTGATTGATCGTTTTGGTTACATTAATTTCTTTATTGTGGCGGCTTTAGGGATCTTTTTGATGATTGTAGTTTTGATTCCACTACATGCTAGATTGAAAAATAGCTTGGAAATATTCAAGTAAAAGTCCTGTTAAAATTAGACTAAAAAATTTAATAATGGTATCATTTGTTTTGAAAACTTTTTTCTCTTAAGGAGGTATTATTTAATGACTCATTTTAATGTTCGTGGTGGAGCTGGCGATATTACTAAGCCAGATACAAATGCTCGCATTCAAGATAACTTATATTTAGCAGTAAACTCTGAATGGCTTGAAAAGGCTAAGATTCCTTCAGATCGCTCCCGTATCAGTAGTTTTGATGGCATTGATCTTAATATTGAAAAGACTTTGATGCAAGACTTTGCTGATTTTGCTTCTGGTAAAAAAGAATTGCCTAAGGTTCCTAACTTTGGTAAGGCTGTTGCACTTTACAGAATTGCTAACAATTTTGAAAAGAGAAACGCTGATGGTGCTGAACCAATTAAGGCTGACTTAGCAGTTTTGACTGATTTACGTGACTTTGCAGACTTCAACTTGAAATCAGCTGATTTATTTAAGAATGGCTTTGGCTTGCCATTTAGTTTTTATGTTGATGCTGACATGAAGAACACTAAGGTTCACGCACTTCACTTTGGTGGAGCTGGCTTAATTTTGCCTGATACCACTACTTATGAAACTTCAGCAGCTAAGGATTTACTTGATGTTTGGGCAAAACAAACGGTTAACTTATTAACTATGGCTGGAATTGATGAAGCTCAAGCTAATGAATATGTAGCAGCTGGCTTGAAGTTTGATGAAAAACTTTCTAAGGTTGTTAAGTCTACTGAAGAATGGGCAGATTACCCAGCAATGTACAACCCAGTTTCACTTAGTGACTTTGAAGATAAGTTTAAGCACTTCAAGATTGATTACTTCTTGGGTGAAATTTTTGATAAGAAACCTGACCGTGTCATTGTTACTGAACCACGCTTTTTGGACCACTTTAATGAATTAGTAGGCCCAGAAAACTTCGATGAAATTAAGGGCTGGATGGTTACTGGCTTTATTAACAGCGTTGCTAGTTACTTATCACAAGACTTCCGTGAAGCTGCCTTTCCATTCCACAAGGCTTTGTCAGGTCAACCAGAATTGTCATCTGGTACTAAGCAAGCCTACCACATGGCAAACAGCTTATTTAGCGAAGTAGTTGGTGTTTACTATGGTCAAACTTACTTCGGTGCTGAAGCTAAGGCTGACGTTGAAGACATGATTCACAAGATGATTGATGTTTACGAACAAAGAATTAACGACAACTCTTGGCTTAGTGAAGAAACTAAAAAGAAAGCTATCGTTAAGTTACGTGCCTTGATTTTGAAGATTGGTTACCCAGAAAAGATTGAACGAATTTATGATCTTTACGAAGTAACCCCAGAATCTGAAGGTGGAAGCTTGTACGCTAACGAAGCTCAAGCTGGTAAGGTCGCATTGAAGTATAACTTAGATAAGCTATACAAAGATGTTGACCGCACTGTATGGCGCATGCCAGGTAACTTAGTAAATGCATGTTACGATCCACAAAGAAACGACATTACTTTCCCAGCTGCAATTTTGCAAAAGCCATTTTATGACTTGAAGCAATCACGTAGCTTGAATTACGGAGGAATTGGTGTGGTTATTGCCCACGAAATTTCTCACGCATTCGACAACAACGGTGCTAAGTTCGATGAATTTGGTAACTTGAAGAATTGGTGGACTGACCAAGACTTTGCCGAATTTAAGAAGCGTACTCAAGATGAAATTGACTTGTTCAATGGTATTGAATACGGTCCAGTTACCTTAAATGGTAAGCAAATTGTTTCTGAAAATATTGCTGACCAAGGTGGACTTACTGCTGCAGTTGAAGCTAACAAGGGTGAAGGGGGAGATATGAAGGAAGTCTTCGAAAACTTCGCTCGTGTTTGGGCAAATAAGCAATTGCCAGAATCAATTAAGACGCAAGTTTCTGTTGATGTTCACGCTCCTGGTCCAGAAAGAGCTAACGTACAATCACAATGTCAAGAAGAATTCTACAAGGCATTTGATGTAAAACCAGAAGATGGTATGTGGCTTGATCCAGAAAAACGTGTTGTTATTTGGTAAAAATAAATTTAATAACAAATTTAAAGGCATTGAACTATTTATAAGTGGTTCAATGCCTTTTTTGTATAGATAAAGCTAATAGTTGTTGAAAAATTTAATAACAAAACGTATTAAATAACAAACTGAGATGGTATTATTGAACTATAAAATTAAATTAATTAGTAGTTTTAATAGTATTGCAACTTAATATATAAATCAAATAGCTATAGTTAGCCAGTATATTAACAAAATGATTCGAATGAGTGGAGAGGAAAGCAATGTAGAAAAGAAACCTACTGCGACTGGCAAAGAGAATCACTTGGTAGACGTTACTGCTACGGAAAATATTCAAAATAAAGTTTCTGTGAATACAGTAGCTAAGTCGACCCAATCTCTATCTCAAAATAAAGCGCAGTCGTTACCACAAACTGGAAATAAGGAAAACGATACTTTAACCTTGATTTTAGGCTTAGGTAGCGTATTAGGTGCCTTAATTACTGGTTCATGGTCTTTGAGAAAAAAGAAGGATAATGAAAAATAATCATTAGGTTTTAAAGAGCTCTCGGAATTCGAGAGTTCTTTTTTATTACCGGAGTACGTGGATCTGGTAAAACGGTGTTTTTAAATGCGGTTGGCCACCGACTAGATGAAGATAAAAATTGTATTCGCATTAATTTGTTAAATAATGACCAACCTTGTTGAAAGCTTTACTAAGAAGTTACTACATCCAATTTCAAAAAATCAACATAAGTATGTCGTCGTTACAATAGACGAAATTAGCAACTCTGATATTCATTTTAATGACAGGGCTGCCAGACTTAATTTTGAATTTACAAGCGGAGAAAAACTTTACCATTCAGACCAAATTATTTCTTTGCTACTTGTATAGGAATCTTCCCCTTAGACCAATATTTTATAAAGAGGCTCAGACCAAATTTGTGTAGCTATGCACAAATAGTTATGTTATTATAAAGGTGTTAATTGATGAAACCGCTTACTTTGGTTTCGGAGGAGGAAAATTTTAAATGAGTACACAAGAACGCTACTCTAGCGCAGAGTTAAGGAAAGATAATCCAAAATTTAGTCGTGTTCGTTCTACTATCGAATCAGCATTTTATGGCAACAATGTTCACGAAGTAACAAGCGTTGCTGAAGCCTATAATTTGGCTAAGGTACAACCAGGTGTTATTGAAACTGATTTGCCAATTTTACATACTAAAGATTTAGGTTTACCACATGGTGCAAAGCAATTAGTTTACAACCACGGTAAAATTCTAGGTAGAACTGCTAGTGCTCGTCACTTTGTTGATGATCCAAAAGAAGACCCAGAAGCATTGGCTGGAAATTTACGTGAAGATATTTATAAGGGTCATAATGAAAAGTTCTTGAAGGCTACTGTATTAGTAGGGCTGGACCCTACCTACACCGTAAAGGCTCACATTATGATGCCTGAAGATCAAGCATTTAATTTACTTTCTTACATTTTGAACTTCCACTTCTATGATGAAGAAGCTGAAGAAATGTACAAGAAGTCTAAGTTTTATGACGAAGGTGACATTTACTTCTACTTTGATCCAAATGTTACTGATGACGATTATCCAAAGGGCTTTGGTGTGTTTGATGCACCTCACAACTGTGCTGCAGTCTTTGGTTTACGTTACTTCGGTGAACTTAAGAAGGGTACTTTAACCTTGGCTTGGGCTATGGCTCACAGACACGGCTATACTGCATGTCACGGTGGTGAAAAGTCATTCCACTTTAAGGATAAAGACGACAAGGTATTTGCCTTCTACGGCTTGTCAGGTTCTGGTAAGTCAACATTGACTCACGAAATGTATGATGGTAAATATGACATCACTGTTTTGCACGATGACGCATTCATTATTTCACGTGAAGATGGTTCTTCTGTAGCGTTAGAGCCTTCATACTTTGACAAGACTCACGACTACCCAGCAGGTCACCATGAAACTAAGTACTACACAACTATCATGAACTGTGCTGTTACAGAAGATGAAGATGGCAAGAAAGTTATCGTTACTGAAGACTTACGTAACAACAACGGTCGTGTTATCAAGACTCGTTACACTAGTCCTCACCGTGTAGACTTTGAAAAAGCTCCAATTACTGCTTTGTTCTGGATTATGAAAGATGGCTCATTGCCACCACTACTTAAAATTGATGATCCAGTTTTGGCAACTACGATGGGATGTACTTTGGCTACTAAGAGAACTAGTGCTGAAAACTTACCTAAAGGCTTTGACATGAACACTTTGGTTATCGAACCGTTTGCCGACCCATTTAGAGCATACCCTGTTTCTGGTGATTACAGAGACTTCAAGGAATTGTTCACTAAGCGTGGCGCTAGCTGCTACATCTTGAACACTGATGCATTTATGGGCAAAGACATCCCTAAGGAAGTAACTAAGAAGATCGTTGAAGACTTGGCAACTGACAAGATCAAAGACAGCGACTGGAAGCCATTTGGCAACTTCAAGGGTGTAAGCTACTTGCCAATTGAAGGCTACGAAGTTCACTTAGATGATCCAGAATACCAAAAGACCTTGGCTAAGAGAATGCAAGATCGTTTGGACTGGCTCAACAGTTACGATGAACAACACCCAACTCAAAAGATCCAAGATGAAGCAAAGGAAACTTTGGAAGGTATCATCAAGGAATTAAGTTAATAGTTTTTACCGCGTAAGCAAAAAGCTCCTCAGTTGATGAGGAGCTTTTTTTCTACGTAAAGCCAAACATACAATGATGTTTAACTTACGTAGAAAAAACCTCGAAATTCTTGTCCGAATTTCGGGGTTCATATCATTTGTCACTATACTTTTTTATCTAAAATTAAAAATCGCTTTAACAAAGGACATTATTTCATCAAGGTATCTATTAGTAACATGATTGATGACTCGTCCTTTTCTTGCCGAATAATCATAATTTAATATTTGATATAAACAAACATAGCCTTTAACACCAGTGCCTGTATCTCCCATCACCAGTATAGGCTTATAGTGTTCATCATTTTTATATTTATCACTGGTCGTTATTGGCATACCAACAATGAATCCAGAAGATCGATTATAAGGAGTTGCACTGACTATTAGCATGTGTCTTTCAATGTTGCCTTTAGCAGTATTGTGCCCACCCCATTCATGTCCTGCGTGAGGTTCAGCATTAATTATTATAATGTCACCTTGCTTGGGAAAATCATTATTCATTATCCTGCCAACCCTCACGTCCTTGATTATAGTCGCCCATTTGTAATTCGGGATCTTGGGCCACTGCTTTCTTAAAATCGTAATTGCCCCAATCGGTATCATACAAATTTACTTCTTTATGAATTTCAATATTATTATCAGAATTAACAGAAAAAACTAATCGACTGCCTTCTGACCAATTACGAGACTTTCTAATTTCAGCTGGAATTGTAATTTGTCCGCGTTTTGTTATTTTAGCTACATATTGCATTATTTCTTACCTCATCAATCATATGCATTGTGCATTACTTCCGATAAATATATTGTATCATATATTTATATTAAATAAATGAGGCGTAATGGTTGAAGAATAGAGATTGCAAAAGATTTTTTTGGTTTTATTTCTGTTTAGTAGTTTTAACTTTTAAAATTTTCCATTTGATGTGAGTCACCCCTCACCAAGGCTTCAAAAGGCATTAAAAAGTAAAGACTATTATGAGTTTGATTCTGTAAAGGAAGGATTAGACTGTTTAAATGACTAAAACCCTATTAAATGAAGGTTTATTACCAACATTTAATAGGGTTTTTAATCTATATTTGTCCTTCTTGGATCTTTTTCTTCATTTGCTCATATTTCTTAGGAGCAATGTGAGTGATCTGCTGCTTGCGT
This sequence comes from uncultured Lactobacillus sp., assembly GCF_947367085.1. GTDB lineage: Bacteria > Bacillota > Bacilli > Lactobacillales > Lactobacillaceae > Lactobacillus. The sequence goes on from NZ_CANBCP010000010.1 coordinate 44,328, forward strand.
TGGTCACCTAAGATCAATGGCACACGTTCAATGACCGTGTCTGCATAATCTAAGCCAAACCATGAAGCAGGATTAGAAGACAAGTTTTGAAGCCATACACGAGCTTCTACTAAGAATTTTTCATAGTTACGCAATTGAGTTTGGGGGCTAATTACGTCGTTAACAATAACGAATGAGAAGTCACCTACATCACGACCTGGGGTAGTGGTGTATTCTTGTGGCTGTGATTCAATGGTGCCGTCAGCGATCAAATCGTGAACAATCTGACGTAAGTAGACGTTAACACGTTGCTGCTGTTTAAATCCTAAAAATAGCTGAACGTTAATTACGTTCTTGGTGCCATATGTATTAACGGCATATTCCGCAGTAAATGGCTCGTTAGTAACATTTACTGTTACAAACCAATATGCCTTAGCACGTTTAGGACGCTTGTCTAAAATTGAATATAAAATTTCTCGCTTGATAAATTTATTATATTTAACCTTGGCCATGTAAACTAGGTTTGTAGCATAAGTTGGGTAGTCTTCGTCATGACTTAAATCAGTTAACATATCTACATATTCATCTAATCGTACATAAGCATTACGTGATTCGCGCTTGTCGCGGACTTTGTTTCCGTAGAACCAAATGTACATGATAATACCAATAAAGCCAGCGATAACTAATGATACGTAACCACCATGAGTAAACTTGCTCAAACTTGCGGCCATGAACATGATGTCCAAAAAGCCGAAGAAGATGAGGAATAACCAGTTCCAGAACCAGTTGATGCCTTTCATAACGAGCCATTCATAAAGCAGAATCGTTGTCATCAGCATTGAAATAGTGATAGAAAGGCCGTAGGCTGCTTCCATGTGAGCTGAAGTTTGGAAGAACAAGACAATTGAAATAGTGGCTACACAGATCATCTTGTTAACAGATGGAATATAGATCTGACCTTTTTCAGTTGAAGGGTAGACAATATTCATTCTTGGCAAAAACTTCAAACCACTGGCTTCAGCAACTAAAGTAAATGAACCAGTAATCAAAGCTTGCGAAGCAATAACCGCAGCAATAGTAGCTAAGACAATTGCTGCTAAGCGAATGTTTTGTGGGATGATTTCAAAAAATGGGTTGAAGTCACCGTTTCCCGCATTATAGTTAGGATTATTTAAAATCCAGACACCTTGACCAAAGTAGTTAAGTGCCAAACATACGAAAACATATGGCCAAGAACCAATGATGTTGCCTTTGCCGACGTGTCCCACATCAGAATAAAGTGCTTCAGCACCGGTAGTTGCCAAAAAGATTGAACCTAAGATAAAGATTCCGGCCTTGTTATATGGACTAAATAATAGCTTAATAGCGTAGTATGGGTTAAGAGCTTCTAAAATGCTCCAATCACCAGCCATATTCATAATGCCGACAATTCCTAAGAAGGTGAACCACACAAACATGATTGGTCCAAATGCCTTACCGATAATGCTAGTACCCATTCTTTGGATAGAAAACAGAACCAGCAAAATAACGACAGTAATTGCAATAACCGTACTTTGAGTATTGACCGGAATATTGCCGTGCCCAAATTCGATACCTTTTAATCCTTCGATAGCTGTTGTAACGGTAACTGCTGGAGTTAACGTACCATCAGCTAAGATAGCAGCCCCACCGATTAAAGCGGGCAAAACCAGCCATTTTTTACGCTTACGAATCAAAGTGTAAAGGGCAAAGATACCACCTTCACCGTGGTTAGTTGCTTTCAAGGCAATAATCACAGTTTGCAAGGTAGTAAGCAAGGTAACTGTCCATAAAACTAGAGAAATCGAACCGATAATAAAATCACGGTTAACGTTGCCAATTCCGCCGTTACCAGCAACAATTGACTTCATAACGTACAGTGGACTCGTTCCGATATCCCCATATACAATCCCAATAGCAATCAGTAAACCGGCTGCGGTGAGATTTTTTCGTTTGTTATTCATGAATAAATACTCCTAATAAAAGCTATAAGCTTATCAAGATAATATAAAAATCAAAAAAAGAATGCAGTTGCATTCTTTTTTAGTTACTTTATTCTTATATATTTTTCTTAAAGTTGCAAGCCTTTAAGACATAGTTTGTGGAATATTATTACGACGATCAGTATACCACTTGTCCCAATCTTCGTATGTCTTCATGCTTTGAGGATCTATACCAGTTTCTTTTTTGATATTAGCTAAAATATCTTCAAATCTCTTGGAATGGATGTTTAAAACATGCTTAATTAAGTTTTGACGAGAAAATGCTTCGTTGTTAGTAATGTAAGTGTTAATTTCTACAACGTCGTGGTTGCCGTCAAAAGTATCCATAATTTCGAGGTCAGCTTGTTCAAATTTTGCAATGTAAAAGTTAGCAAAAACTTTTAAATAATCTGGTTGAACTGCAAATTCGGTTGCTGGCATCTCAACACGGTTAGCTTCAGGGATGACAACTTGGAACTTTTCGTCTTTTTCTTGCTGCGTATTTTCAGCGGCTGTTTTTTTGCTTTCTTCAGTCAAAGTTAAGAGCTCCTTTAAATAATGTCGTACTAGTACAAAAATTCAATATAATCTTACATTGAAATTCTTATAAAAGCAACTTTTCTTCTTATTTATTAAAGTTGTTTACGTCACTTTGAGTATAAGAATCAATGGTAGTGTGGCCGTTTTTGGCAGCTGAGTTCATGAAGTTAACAACATCTTGATCACTCCAAGAAGCTGTGGAAACGCCCATAGCGCTCAAACGATCACGTACTTGGGCAATCACACGTGCAGTAACTGCTTGGCCGCCAACAGTCATATTATTTGAATTTGAAGATGATTGGTTAGAGTTATTAGATGAAGTATTTGAATCGTTTTTATTAGATTTGTCAGATTTTTCATCATCGTTATTTTTGCTTGCGCTAGTGTTAGTGCTAGTCTTGTTTGAGGACTTTTCGCTATCACCACTTGCATCTTTAGCATCATCTAATAAGTCATTAACCTTATTTCTAATTTGGGTGTAGTATTTACCATTAATATAAGGTAAGTCTAAGATTTGAATGCAGTATTGTTGAGCTTGCTCGTAGTTACCATTATTGTAAGCAGCTTTTGCATTCTTATATAAAGGATTAATTTCGTTTTTAATATTACTTTGAACACGGCTAATTGTTTGATATTGCTTTTTAGCGTGCTTAATCATAACTGAATAGCCGTTAGTTTTGTAAATTACCTTATTTAAAGATTTTAATGCATCACTAAAATCATATTCGCTGATATCATCTTTGGCATCAGCCATATGGTCAGCTTGGTCGGCATAAACTTTAGATTCTTCAGTAGCCTTCACCTTGTGAGCAGCTTCAAACTTATCTTCAGCTTGAGAGTACTTATTTTGGGCTACGTAATCTTTACCTTCCTTCATTAAAGTAGAATAATCACTTCCACTATTATTAGATGAAGAAGCTTGATTACTGCATCCAGCACCAATTAAAACTACAAAGACTGCTGCAAGAGCAATCCATAATTTGGATTTTTTCATTAAAAAGATCCCCCTTGAATTATTGATCAAATTTGATTGTACACCCCTAATTATAGCAAACCCATAATTTGAACACTTTTTTTAAAAAACTTGAGCCAAATTTAAGATTTATTTCGTTAGTAATAGTGTAAGGCAACTCACCGGTGAGCAACTTACAAAAAATATTTATTAATGAGGTAGAAAAATGAAATCAGCTTTAGTAGAACAATCAGTTAAGTTTACTTTTACTGGCAGTCAATATAAGAACAATACCAAAGAACGTACTTTAAAGAACTTGAAGTTAGATGCAGCTCCTGATGCAATAGCGCAAGTAGGAAAGGCAATGTCAGAACTTCAAAAAGACGACGGCTTAGGCGCAGCAGTTCTTATTCAACACCATGCAATTGAACTTGGTGAATAATTAGACAATTTATAGGTGAATAATTAGACAATTTATAATAGAAAGAAAGAGGAATTTTAAGATGCCAACAACTAAAACCTTACGATTAACTTTTATTACTTCAAATAACAAGAAAGCTTCCATCAGCATGCCAGATGCGGCTAGCGATTTAAACGAGGCACAAGTTAGAGCAGCAATGGACAAGATTGCAAGCGCTAATGCATTTGAAAGAAAGGGAGTAGATCTATATACCAAAGCTCAGTCTGCTCAATACATTGAACGCACTACTACTTCTGTGTTTGATGATTCTAAATCAGTGTAGGCTTATTTTTGGAGAAATAAGAGAATTAAATAACTTATTTTGGAATATTTATAAAATTTTGAAATATTTTTGAAATAATTTTTGACAAGATAAAACTCTTCTTTGATGATTATCGTAAACAATAAGTAAGTATAAGGAATCCCGCTGCTATGGGGTTCCTTTTCTTTTGTGGAAATTAAATAAGATAGTTGAGAGGTCAAAAAGTATATTTTTGTGATTATTACAACTATGTTAAAAAACATAAAATATGCAAGTAAACTTTGCAAAAAGTCAGAAACAAGATATAATATGAGTCGTGGTAAGTAATAGGACAAATGCTTCAGGCGTGATGCCTGTACAGCATGCGGATTTCTTATCAAGGACTGACTACCTCAGAGGATTTATAGACCTCTGATCTTTGATGAAGGGATTTTGTACAATTATGGGCGATTTCACGATGAGCCTTTTGCCTATTACATTTGTTTTATCAAGGAGGAAAAGACCGCATGAAGAAAAATGTTAAATATTTAGGTATGGCTGCTGCTGCTTTATTAGCAGTTGCTCCAGTTGTTGCTTCAACTTCTGTTGCTAATGCCGCAGCTATTCAAGTTGTAGGAGGTACTACAACAAATCAAACTAAAGGTACTGTTGCTGTAACTTTAACTGTTAATAACCTTTCATCTTTAAAGGCTGGTGCTAACGCTGATACTGTGTCTGCTGACTTATCTGCAACTTTAGATGGAAAAGCTATCTCTCCAAAGGTGTTTGGTACTGGTAAAGCCTACGTTATCCCAGCAGATAAGAAATCTTTGGTAACTAATGAAGCAACAGCTAAACAATACGCTGTTCAAACTCTTGCTGCTGACACTCCATACGTTTTAGTTGCACCTGAAGTTGGTGTTCAAGGCTTAGTATACGGTGGTAACTATAACAAGGGTGCTGTTGTTCCAGATCAATATGGTAACACTAAGCCAGAACCAGTATTTAGTGGAGTATTTACCATCTCTCAAGGTAACACTTACTTCACTCAAAAGATTAATGGTAAGGACACTGTTGTAAGTGGTACTACTTCAATCGATTTGGGTAGTGTAAACACCGTATCAGCTTTGGCAACTAAGATTCAAAATGAAGTTGTTGCAACTAATACTAACCCTAGCTTACAACAATCAAACAAAGCTGCTTTGGAAACTCAAATTAAGAATGCATTAGCAAATGCTGGTGTAGCAGTTACTGGACAAAATGAATCATTTGTAAAACCAGTTGTTAACTTTACTGTTCCTTACACTGCAACTTTCCCTAATGGTTCAACTGCAACTATTAACGTTATTGTTAAAGTGGGTACAGCTTCAACTAGCCAATACTCAGATAATGGTCCACAATTTACTTTGAATGGTTCAAACTCTCACCTTACTAAGACTGCTAACACTAACGATCAATACGTATTGAACGTTGCTCAAAACGCAAGCTTCAATGCTGCAGACTTACTTAAGGCATTCAACGTAACTTATTCAAAGGAAAATGGTGCTGTATTAACTAGTGCATCAGTACTTTCAAACAATGTTAATACTGCTGTTCCTGGTAAGTACGCTGTAGTTCTTGCTGCAACTAACCCAGCAGGTGTAACTAACAAAGTTACTGTTACTGTAAATGTTGTATCTAACGGTCAAACTACTAGAACTGTTAACTACGTAAAGGGCTACTCAGTATTTGCATGGAACATTAATGGTAACCGTGCAACTATTAGCTCAACTAAATTTGAAGCAGGTTCAACTGTAAACACTGAAGGTGCACCTGTAACTGTTGGTGGAGTTCAATACTACAAGCTTGCAGGTACTAACGAATACATCCAAGCTCAATACGTAGATGGTTCATGGAAGCCAGCTACTAAGCCTTCACACAACAACGCTTCAAACGAAGAAAAAGTTTCTGGTGTAGCAACTGTTGTTTACCACGGTCGTGGTGGCGTAAAGCTTCTTAACGGCAAGGGTGAATACCAAACTCAAGTTGTTAAGAACGGTTCATCATGGAAAGTATTTGCTAAGAAGACTATCAATGGCAAGACTTACTACCGTATCGGTAACGACAACCAATGGATTCCAGCTCAATACGTTAACTTCCGTTAATATTTTGAACTGATCTCACCAAAAAGAGCTGTCATTTAGCAGCTCTTTTTTCTTTATTAATCTAATCTTTACACAAACCGTTGAACAAAAAAGTCGGGATTCACAATGAATTCCGACTTTTTTATTACCAATTATGCTAATCTTGTTATTCTTTTAAAAGCCAATCAAGTAAGTACTTCACCGGAATGCCTTCAACTACTCCAGTATCAAACTGTGATAAAGATAAAACACACTTCTTATAGCCATCCGGAATGTAGCGTAAGTTATCAGTTTCTCTTGTATTATTTTCTGGTAAATGTTCAGTAACTTGATAATATTCAATTTCATTGCCTCTACGTGCAACAAAATCAATTTCTTTACCAGAATAATCACCAACATCAACGCTGTATCCACGGCGCAATAATTCAATAAATACAATATTTTCGATTTGATGACCTAAGTTGTCACGATAATTACGTTTGAGTCGAGTATTTCGCAATCCTGTATCTGCTACATAGTACTTTCCAAGAGTGCTCATCATCTTTTTACCACGGATGTCATATTTTTTTGCTTGATAAAAAAGATAGGACTGAGTGAGCAAACGCAAATATGAAATTACAGTTGAAGTAGTTGTTTTAAATCCGTTGCTGCGTAGCGTATTAGAAATATTCGTTGCTGAAACAGGACTGCCCAATTCTCCCATCAAATACTCAATGATTGCAACGATTGCTTGATCATCACGCGTATGTGCACGCAAAGCAATATCACGTAGAACAACGGAATCAAAGATTCCTTTTTTTAAAGCCGTTTTCAAATCTTCATTTGGTGCAATATCTACAGCCGGAAAGCCGCCTTCGATCAAATAATCAGTAAATAATTGATACTGGTTACCAGGATTACCGTGTTTGAAATCATAATATTCCTTGAATGATAATGGAAAGACCTTAAGTTCAACGTATCTTCCTGCTAGGAGCGTTGCCAATTCTCCAGATAGAAGATGAGAATTAGAACCAGTGACATAGATGTCAGCATTCATGTCAACTCTAAAGCTATTGACTGCCTTTTCCCAATTTTGTACATTTTGGATTTCATCTAGAAAGATATAATTCTTCTTTGTCTTATTTTCATGTCTGTGAACATAGTTATAAAGATCCCATTCATTGTGGAGTTTGCTGAAGGCCATATCTTCAAAATTAATATGGATTATTTGATCGTCTTCAATACCTTCTTTATGAAGTTCGTCAATAAACATATTCATTAAGAAAGTTTTACCTGAACGTCGAATTCCAGTAATAATTTTTATAGCTTCATTGTCTTTGAATTCTTTCAAGAAATTAATATAGCGATCGCGCTTTATTATCATAATGTACCTCTAAATTTTATAAAAAAGTTAAGTACGTATTTTGGCTTTTTATCTTATATATAATATATTATCACAGCTAATATCTTCTATAAAAGATATTCTACTCAAATTTGAGATTTTATCTTCTATAAAAGACAAAATGCTATTTTTATTAAGAATATTTTTTATAAAAGATATTCTCTACTTAAAAATACAATTGAATATTCAAACTATAACAAAAAAGCCGAGATTTACACCGAATCTCGACTTTCACTTTTTTCTGAAGATACTTCTAATTTTTTATAAACTCGCTACCTATAATTTATCCCAATCAATGTCGTCTACATTAGTCCATTCTGAATCATCATGTTCACGCTGGACAATAACATTATTTACACCATGCTTGATAAGATATAACGTTTCCTGCATTGCATCCCCATCTTTTGTGCTTAAAATAAGTTTATCCATAATTATCATCTCAAATGCTTTCGGAAGATTAAAATTTTCAACTCTCGAATCTAATATACAACAAGCATGAATTAGCTTGCTACAGCCTTTATCTAAAAACTATCTTACACTTTTTTCTATAGCGATCAATTCATTACTTCTGACTTCTTTTGCATCATTTGCTTCAGTGCCATATAAGCCGAATACTCTGGAGCAGTACCACCCAGATAGTCAGATTCAAAGACTTCTGCCTTTTTTAATTCATTTCTGACATTGGCAGCTGAATATCTTTGCAGTTCAATCTTTTGATTTCTCTTAGCAACATAAATCTCGTCACCTCGTTCCAAATCATTAAGCAATTCAGAATAGTGAGTACTAAAAATTAGTACAACGCGGTTCACATTGATCTTAGAATCCGCAAAATCTTCAATAAATGACCTAACAATCGCATGATTAAAGTGATTTTCTAATTCATCAACAAACATTATTCCACCAGTTCTTAAAGCGACCATTACACGTCCATAAAGAGTGATACCCTTTGCGGTTCCTGAAGATAAATAATGCTCGATTACATCGAATCCTGTCGCTGTAATTTCTTCTTTGGAATTTTTAAACTTCAAATGATAAATAATCTTTTTGATATCGTTAGCATCATCAGTCTCAGATTCAATATTTAAATATTCAATTGAAGGATCTAAAAAGTTTAAAATTGCAGCTGGGACCTTTTCATCATTGTAAAAAAGAGCATTAATATTGGCTAACATCAAATTATCAATGATTGGTTGAGGATGATATTTTTCTTTTGCTAAAACCATTCTAAATATAGAATCATCTGGCGATAAAATAGATGAGGCAAGTTCGTCTAAATTCTGACGTTCATATAGTGGCTTGATATTACCAAACTTCAGTATTTCTTTCTTAGTAAATCTATTTTTGAATTCTTTTTTGTAAATTAATTCATTGTCAATAATCCACTTTTTATTTAGCTTATCAGTATTTTGTTTAAAAGTTACTATATCCTTGTAAAGTACCTGATCTGATCCATAAAAATAAGTGGTAATCTTAATCGGTTGATCACCAATTAAAATATCTTGCAGAGAAGTTTGGTCAATAGAACTGCGATATAACAATAATTGAAGAATACCTATTATTGTTCTCATGATAGTTGTTTTACCAGTAGCATTTTTTCCTACAATAGTGATTAAGTTATTGATCCAGAGATTGCCAGAGAGATTGGTTAATTGATCTCTAGTATTTTCTGTAATACGAGCATCGCTCATCAAAGAAAATTCTAGTCCATCTTCAAAGCGCGGATGATTTTCAATCTGTGTCTTTAGAAAATACAATTTATTTTCCACATTTGTTGTTTTCATCTCAATTTTCTCC
>NZ_CANBCP010000011.1 GCF_947367085.1 uncultured Lactobacillus sp.
AGTGAGCAGAAAGACAAAAACTCTGCTCACTTTTATTTTAAAAAGAAAAAGAACCGAATCAAAATGATTCGGTTCATAAAGTCTGATCTTCGTCAATGTCTTAACTTAATGACATTGCTTCAATTAGCCTTGCTTTTTTGTGTCTATAAATCAATTTATAATTTTACTTATTTATTCAACGTAGTATTTGCTTCAATTACTTCTAATGGCAAAGTAATATGAAGATCATCAACATCTTCATTATTCATCATCTTAGTCAACATTCTCATCGCTACCGCCCCGATATCATAAAGTGGTTGGCGAATGGTAGTCATTTTTGGTCTAACAATTTCAGCGACCATAGTTGATGCAGCAGAAATAATTTCTAATTCCTCTGGAACTTTAACATTATTATCTTGAGCCGCATTCAAAATACCAGCTGCAGCCATGTCGCGTGTCGCAATTACACCATCAATTTTATCTGCATACATCTTATTAAAGATCTTGTAGCCATCTTCATAGGATTTGATTTCTGAATAAATATGAGGTGTCAAATTGTGGTCAGACATAAACTTATTATAAGCTTTAATACGGTGAGCAGCATTTACATAAGCCTTTTCATCGTTTAAGACTAAAGCCAAATTGCGTTTGCCATCTTGATATAAAATATTTAAAGCTGTCTCTTCTGCTTTCTCGTAATCAATTGCCACACTACCAAAATCTGGATTAGAATCAATTGTTCCAGCTAATACGACTGGAGTGTTTGTTCTAATCAAAGCATTTCTAGCTTTTTCAGACATTTGATTAGACATATAAATTACTCCATCGACTTGTTTATTCAATAAATTTTGAATAACCTGATCATCCTCAAGCAATTTATTTTCAACACTTGATAAAAGGATATTGTACTTATACATCGTTGCAATATCATCAATACCTTGAGACAATTCAGCAAAGTGTAAATTAGTAAACCCCGGTACAATTAAGCCAACTGTTGTAGTCTTCTTCGAGGCTAGGCCTTGTGCAACCGCATTTGGTTGATAGTGTAAACGATCAATAACTGCTAAAACACGATCACGCGTTTCTTTTCGAACATTATTATTTCCGTTAACTACTCTTGAAACTGTAGCCATTGAAACTTTAGCTTCACGAGCTACATCGTATATTGTTACTTCTTGTTTTTGCATCGATCTCACGCTCCAATTCTTTCCTATCTAACTTATCAAGAAAAGCCTGCTATTGCAAGCGTTTACCCATAATTTACGTTTATTAATCCAAATTTATGATATACTCACGATACAAACATAAATATTTTTAACAAGGAGATTAATATGAATCTAGATAAACTACAACAATGGTTAATCGACACTAATAACGATGTAGCCTACGTTTCTGATCCTATTAGTATCAATTACTTTACTGGCTACAGCATGGAACCTCATGAAAGAATTTTTGCTCTCGTAGCATTTAAAGATGCCCCTGCATTTATTTTTGCTCCCGCATTAAATGTTGAAGAAGCTAAAAATTCTGCATGGAATGGCGATGTTTATGGCTACTTAGACCACGAAAATCCATGGATGATGATTGCGGACCTAGTTAAAAAACGTGTTAACAATCCTCTAAATATCGCTGTCGAAAAAAGTCATTTGAGTGTTGAAAGATTAGAACAATTGAAAGTAGCTTTTCCAAACTCTATTTTTACTAACAATCTTTCTCCGTTCATTTCACAAGCACGTCTAATTAAAACTGAAGACGAAATCGCTCAACTTAAAGCAGCTGGTCAAGAAGCAGATTTTGCTTTCACAGTTGGTTTTGATGCTTTAAGAAACGGCGTGACTGAAAGATACGTTGCAGGGCAAATTGACTATCAATTAAAGCTTAAAAAAGGTGTAATGCACACCAGCTTTGAAACGATCGTCCAAGCCGGCAAAAACGCTGCTAATCCTCACTTAGGCCCTACCATGAATAAAGTTGAACCAAATGAATTAGTTTTATTTGACTTGGGGACAATGCACAACGGTTATGCTTCTGATTCAAGTAGAACTGTTGCTTATGGTGAACCTAGTGCTAAAGAAAAAGAAATTTATGAAGTTGACCGTGAAGCTCAACAAGCTGCCATTGACGCTGCTAAGCCTGGTATGACTGCAAGTGAATTAGATGCAGTTGCAAGAAATGTTATCAAAAAAGCAGGCTATGGTGAATACTTTATCCACCGTTTAGGCCACGGAATCGGTCTTAATGTTCATGAATTTCCACAGATTATGGAAGGAAACGATGTCGTTTTACAAGAAGGTATGTGTTTTTCAATTGAACCAGGTATCTACATCCCTGGTTTAGGCGGCGTAAGAATTGAAGACTGTGGTGTAGTTACTGATCATGGTTTTGAAACATTTACCAAAACAAGTAAAGAATTAAAATATATCCCAGTTAGAGACTAATTATTTAGCTATCAAAAAAGCAGGCATGTGCCTGCTTTTTTGATATGGATATTAAAACTAATTAGTACCTTCAGAGTTTTTCAAATCTGAAACGGCTTCTTTATTCGTTTTATCATCATCGCCCAAATCTTTAGAAGTATCGTCAATTACGATATCATCAAAATCTTTTAATTCAGAATCATCTTCTACACTTTTAGGGAATGATTTTAATTGAGTTTTGATAGTTTCAGTACCCTTATCATATTTTTCTTTTAAATCTTGAAGCTTATCATTTTCAGCGATTTTTTTCTTTAAATCTTCTTGTGCATCATCTGGTAAAAGCATTGAAGCGGCTACTAAACCAGCACCTAAACCAATTACACTACCTAAAATAAAACTACCTACTTTACTCATAGTTAAACACTCCTTTATTATTTATCTAATCTTGACCCTTACGACGCTTGCGTCGAGCAAACATACGACTAGCTAGTGATGAAACAATACCAATGCTTGCACTACCGATACCAAAATTTGAGAATCGACGAATTAATTTTTTAGAAGAATCATTAATATCTGAAACACTTTCTCCTAAATCTGCTGCTGCTTTAACAACAGGATCTAATTCAACTATCTTCTTGTTGACATCAGATAGTAAAACATTGCTTTTATCCATCAAGTCTTCTGTCTGTTTCATTAAAACATTAGCTTGTGCATTTAAGTCATCGATTGTTTGGTTGACACTATCTAAAGTGGAATCCACTTTTTTCATAGTTTTTGCAGCTTTAACAAGTAAAGGCAAAGTGAACAAAACTAAAATTAAAAATGCAATTGCCGCAATTAAACCGGCTAATGCGCCAAAAGAAATTGTCATTTTCTTTCCTCCATAAAGTTACTTTACTACTCACTAAAAAGTCTAGCATTAATTATCGCCGCAAGCAATGAATACTCCTCGAGATTTTGTTATACTACAGTCAATAAGCAAAAGGAGTTTTGTATGAATATTTCTTCACTTTTAAGTAAAAGTACTAATAAAAATTCAACGACACCATTAATTGATTGGAACGATGTTGCCCATAATCTATTGGGTAAAACTATTCATTTAATTATCACGAGTCTAATCTTTTTTATAATCTGGCGAATTGGGAAAAGATTAATCAATAAATATGTAATTAACAACAAGAAGTTTCAAACTAAAATTTCTAGTCGCACACGGACACTTTCTGAATTGTCCATTAATATTTTTCAATATTCTCTTTTATTTTTCTATCTATATGGCGCATTAGGAATTTTAGGCCTGCCTGTAGGGACATTACTAGCTAGTGCGGGGATTGTTTCTCTAGCACTTGGAATGGGTGCACAGGGCTTTGTAAGCGACTTAGTCAATGGAATTAACCTTCTAAGCGAAGGTCAATTCGATGTTGGAGACACCGTTAAAATCGGCAATTACACCGGAACCGTTATGCAGCTTGGACTCAGAACAACAAAATTAAAAGGAATTGACGGAACAATTACCTATATTCCTAATCATAATATTAGTGTTGTTCAAAATATCACTCGTGGTGGTGTTAGCCTGGATATCGTTTTACAGCTTAATTCAACTAGCAATCTAAAAATCGTCCAGCAATCTATCGAAACTGCCAATCACGCTTTAAGGCCTAAATTTATGAGTCAAATTAAAAAAGGGCCAACTATTACTGGAGTAACTGCTCAAAATGGTGGTACATTAACCTATGAAATTCATTTACAAGTTCTACCTGGAAGTGAAGCTAAAATTAAAAATGCATACTTTACCCACTATATTAACGAATTGAAAAATAATAATATCAAATTTAGTTAAAAAGCTTAATTACGTTTCAAACGCAATTAAGCTTTTTATTATTTTTCTTTTTCCATTTTCTTCCACCAAGCTGGAAGTTCTTCTAATAACTTTCTCAAAGCTTGGCCGCGATGAGATATTGCATTTTTTTCATCTACATCCATTTGTGCAAATGTCTTGCCCTTTTCTGGAACAAAAAACAAAGGATCATAACCAAAGGTTCCATCGCCTCTTGGACTAGTTAAAATTTCGCCTTTAATCTCACCTTGGGTAATAAGATCATCATCAAATCTTCCCGGCCAAGATAAGACCATTGTCGTATGAAAAGTTGCAGTTCTCTTTTCACGAGGAACTCCACCTAATTCAGCAAGAAGTTTAGCATTATTTCTAGCATCATTATGATCTTGCCCGCTATAGCGAGCAGAAAAAACGCCAGGAGCCCCATTTAACTTATCTACACAAAGTCCTGAATCATCTGCTAAAGTTGGCAGATGGCTGAATTCAGCTAATTTATGTGCCTTTAATTTTGCATTGGCTAAAAAAGTAGTACCCGTTTCTACAACCTCTGGCGGATTATCTAAATCTTGGTCAGTAATAACTCGTAAGGGAAAATTAGCCTTAGATAAAGCTTCTTGAACTTCCTTTGCCTTATTTTTATTACTAGTCGCAAATAATAAAGTATCCATACTCATACTCTTTTCTATTAATCTTGAACGTGCTTAGCAATAAGTTCTGGATCGTTCATCCATTGACGAGCAATCTCAGTAAACTTGCGAGCATTTCCTGTAGTGTAATACTCATGTTTAGCTGGGCCCTCTGCAAGCATATTATCTCTTTTTAAGACATTATAAGTATACTGAGCAACTTGATCAGCTGGATCTAAAATACATTTATCTGGAGAAATGCAGGCTTGAATCTCATTTAACAACAATGGATAGTGGGTACATCCCAAAACCAAAGTATCAAAGTCCCCATTTTTTAAAGGCCGCAGACTCTGACTGACAATTTTTAATTTAGTATCTTCATCTGGATCTTCTTCAGCTAATGGTGCTAATGCGGGCTGAGCAAATTCTTGAACTTGTATATCTGAATCTCTAGAATGAATTTCATCGCGATATGCATGACTCAAAGTGGTAGCCGTTGTTCCAATAACTGCTACTTTTTTAGTTTTAGTTTTTTTAGCAGCATCTAAAGCACCTGACTGAATAACGCCAATGATTTGTAGATCAACTTCATTTTGAATTGTCGGCATTGCAGCCGCAGTTGCAGTATTACAACCAAAAATAATAGTTTTTACATTCTTAGAAAGCAAAAATTTTACACTACTGCGAGTTAATTCAATAATTTCTTCTTTTGAACGATCACCATAAGGCATATTGGCTTGATCGCCGATAAACACTGTAGATTCGCCGGGTAACTTAGCAATAACTTTTTTTAAAACTGTTAAACCTCCTAAACCCGAGTCTAATACCCCAATTGGACGATTATCCATAAAAAAATTCTCCTTTAATTAATGATGTTGAAAATAAATCCCTTTTCTACTGTACCCATTTTAGGTTAAAATACAAAAGAAGACAAAAGGAAATGAAATTATGAAAGACAATCAAGAACATCTTTACTTTTTAAATTCACTTTATCGTGATTGTATTTTACCCCAAATACTTGGTACAGATGACCAAGATATTTTATATTGGGCAGGCAAACATGTTAGTCGTAAATATGATTTATCAAATATTGATGAATTACCTGAGTTTTTCGATATGGCAGAGTTTGGTACTTTGAAGATTTTAAAAGACAAGAAGCACTCAGCTCTCTTTGAACTTTCAGGACAAACTGTCAGCGACCGTTTAGACAGCGGTAGCGAGGAATTTTCCTTAGAAAGTGGAATTATAGCTGAATGTATTGAAAGACAAACACAGAGCCCAACAGAGGCATCTGCAAGCATTAATGTCAAGAACCACACAGTACAAATCACTGCTCAATCAGACTAAATCTATTCAAAAAGACCTAGCACTTCAGATTGCTAGGTCTTTTAAATTAATCAACATATTGATCTAAGATTGATTCTAGTTTTTCTTTTGGAGTGTAACCAGTTAATCGGTCGACAATTTTACCATCTTTTTTAATTAATAAAGTTGGAATAGCCATAATTCCTAAATTCTTGGCTGTTTCTTGGTTTTGGTCAACATCCATTTTGGTGAATTTTACATCGTCCATCTCTTCAGAAAGTTCATCAATCACAGGTGATTGCATCTTACATGGCCCACACCAAGTTGCCCAAAAATCTGTTAAAACTACACCTTCACTAGTTTCTTCTTCAAAAGTTTGATCTGTAATTTCTTCAACCATAATATTATCCTCCGAATCAAAGATTATAACTAGATTTTAGCGATTATACTTACTTTTTGCAAGTAATATGCCTACTTAAAATGAACAATCGTAGCTCCTGTTCCACCTTCATTTGCCGGAGCATAGCTAAAATCTTTTACATGACGATTACGTTTGAGATATTGGTTAACACCATTTCTAATAGCACCGGTACCAATTCCATGGATAATCGTCACTGTATTAAGTCCACTAAGCAAAGCTGAATCAATATAGCGATCCAAATTTGTCATTGCTTCTTCATAACGCTGACCACGCAAGTCTACTTCAGCGCGTACATTTTGCATTCGTAAGCCTTTGGCCGATCTGACAACTTGTTCAGGCTTTTTAGGTTTTGCAGATGCGGTTTTTTCAATATCGCGATCAGAAGCTTTTACTTTCAAGATACCAATTTGAACTTCATATTCATGCTCACCTAATTTTTTAGTAATATGGCCCATTTGTCCATAAGATAGAACTTTTACAGTATCTCCTACTTTTACATCATGACGACGTTTTTCGCGCTGCAAAACGCGATTATGAGCCAAATTATTGCTTTCTTTTTCTAATGTGTTCAAAGCGCCTTTAGCATCGATAATTTCATTGGTTTTAACTTTAGCTCCCGCACGTCTTTGCTCTTCTAGCTCAGCAATAATCTTATCTGCTTTTTCACGCTTTTTGGCAACAATTTCATTAGCTTTTTCTTGAGCTTTTTCAAGTTGCTTTTCAACTTGTTGGTTATACCAGTCAAGCCCATCTTGTAATCTACGCTCTAATTCAGTACTCTTGTTGACTTTCTTTTCTAAAGTCTGACGTAAATTTTCTGCTTTTTTAGTTTGATCACTCAAACGTTCAATCATCGTATTGATATCACTATCTTCATCTTTCATCAAACTTCGAGCAGCTTCAACCACCATGTGATCCATCCCCAATTGACTAGCAATAGCAAACGCATTACTTTGCCCAGGGATGCCGATACGTAATTTATAAGTAGGTGATAAGGTCTTAATATCAAATTCCATTGAAGCATTCGTCGTTCGCATGCGATTATAACCATAAAGCTTAAGTTCTGGATAGTGAGTTGTAATTGCAACTTTACAGTCTTTAGATTGTAAATAATCTAAGATAGCGATTGCCAAACTCGCGCCTTGCTCGGGATCGGTTCCTGCACCTAATTCATCGATTAAAACCAGATCGTTGGCAGTTACATCTTTCATAATCCTAATGATTTGATCCATATGTGAAGAAAAAGTACTCAATGATTGTTCAATGGACTGTTCATCACCGATATCAGCATAAATTTCACCAAATACGCCAACTTTGCTTTCTTCATTGGCTGTAATAAATAAACCTGATTGAGCCATTAACTGCAATAATCCAAGTGTTTTTAAAGTAATCGTTTTACCACCCGTATTTGGACCGGTAATAAGCATGGTATCAAAAGATATCCCTAATTCAATATCATTTGCTACTACTTTTTTAGGGTCAATTAATGGATGGCGCGCTTTTCTTAACTCAATTGAATGATCATTAGTCAAGATAGGTTCAGTTGCCCGCATTTGTTTGGCTAGTTTGCTTTTTGCACTTAAAAAGTCTAACTGCATCAAAGATTGAGAGTTCTTTGAAATTTCATCTGTATGATCAGCAATTACAGCAGATAAGTGTTTTAAAATTGTCCGAACTTCTTGTCTTTCTTGAGCCATCAAATCTTGCTGACGATTATTCAAACTAAGAACTACTTCAGGTTCTACAAATAAAGTCTGACCACTGGCACTTTGATCATGAACTACACCGCCAAATTTATTTTTATACTCTTGCTTAACAGGCACTACATAACGTCCATCACGGATTGTAATAATACTTTCTGAAAGATATTTAGTTGTATTACCTTTTATATAGCGATTCATGTGATTTTTGATATCAATTTCATTAGCCTGAATATCATGACGTAATTGTGCCAATTTTTCTGAAGCGGTATCTAAGACACTACCATCAAATTCAATTGATCTTTTTAAAACATTGAATAAGTCATCGTCAACTTGGAGATTTTCGAGATATTCATCAATAGAAGTAGTATCAATTTCACGTTCTTCAAAATCTTGAGTGAATTTATCAATGTCTTTAGCTAAACTCAAAATTAAGAAGATATTTCCAATTTCTTGCCCATTTAAATTAGCTTTAACTTTTAAACGTTTAACAGCGGGCTTAACATCATTAAAATCAGTTAAAGGAAGTGGTCCTTTTAAACGTAAAATGTTTGCTAAAACACGTGTTTGTTCAATACTACGTTTGACCTCATCAAAATCAGAGCTTGGTCTTAAATTGTGAGCTTGTTTTTTAGCTGGACCAGTTATAGCAAAATCTGCTAGGCGGTCAATGATTTTTTTATATTCTAATTTTTCTAAAATTTTTGAATTCATAATTTTTCCTAACAAAAAGGTCCCAACATGGGACCTTATCTAAACTGAAGTGACAAATAAATTAATAAACAAGTGTGAAATTCCGGGTGAAAAGCGCAAAATACTATTGGCTAAAATCGATTTACCAAGACTATGTTGGATACCAGGTTCAGCAACTGTCGCCAAAATAAAGAGTAATAAATACAAACTTATTTGAGTGACAATTAATGAAATTAAAATACCGCCCCAAGCGTTAATACTTGCGTTAATATCAATATATTTCAAACTATTGAAGCCTGATAAAATCAGACGCCAAATGCAAAATACAACCAATAAAACAATGACAAAAGAAACCGCAGCATAAAATGACTGGTCTAAAGTTAAACCAGTTGTTTTATCAAAAAAGGCAAATGTACTTTTATCATTAGCTGAAGGATATGGAACCCATAGATTTATTAACTTACTTACTGGCTTATAGAGCAAAGCAGCAATTAATAAACTGATCACATAGCCAATCCCTACAAGCCCTTCGTAAATAACTCCACGTCTATATCCCACATAGCAACAATATATGAAAATTAAGATAATAAGAAAAGAAAGCATAATTCCCCTTTAACCAAAAAAGACTAGCAAAGCCAGTCTTTTCTAGCGGTTATTCCCCACTTAAACGATCATCTGACAGAAAAGTATTCAAGACTCCTTGAACCATATCCCATTCATCATCATCAGTTATTTCATGAAGATCTGAACTAGTTACTTCACCATCTTCGTCGGCATCATATGAAAATGCTTGAACTTCAACATCATCATCTTCACCAACAGCAGCTGGATAAAGCAAAACATAAGATTTATTGTAATCATCTGAAGTAAACGTAAACAATACTTCAAATAATTCTTCATTACCGTTTTCGTCAACTAAAGTAATTTTTTGGTCAGCATTTTGACCATTAATTTTTTCGCTCATAGTTAATCCTTTCTGGTTCTTTCCAGATAGTTTTGCAAGATTAAAACAGCAGCCATTTGATCGACAACTTTTTTTCGTTTATTTCGATCATGCATACCAGCTTCTTGAATAAGCAAGCGATCAGCTTGTTTAGTAGTAAGGCGTTCATCATTATAATAAACTGGCAAGCCAAACTTTTTAATTAAACGCTCACCATAACTCTTACTTCGAGCAACTGATGGACCGTCTGAACCATCCATATTTTTGGGTAATCCCAAAACAAAACCATCTATCTCATACTCACGTACAAGCTGTTTAATTTTCTTGATTCCAAAATTAAACTTACTTTCATCTATTGGAATTGTTTCGACTTCTTGAGCAGTAATTCCAAGCGGATCACTCACGGCAACTCCCACTGTTTTACTGCCAACATCTAATCCCAGAAGGCGCATTATTTATCTTTACCCAGATAGCTTTTTACTAGTTCCTCAATAATCTCATCACGTTCATGTTTCAAGATTAAATTACGTGCATCATTATGACGAGGAATATAAGCAGGGTCGCCTGAAAGTAAGTATCCTACAATTTGATTAATAGGATTGTAGCCCTTTTCTTCCAAAGCAGCATAAACATCTTGTAAGGTATCATAAACATTCTTGCCTTTGTTTTGGTTAAAGTCAAAATGCATTGTTTTATCTAGCGAACTCATATTCAATTCCTCCCATCTACTCAATTTTACTTGAAATTAGAACGTAAGACAATTAATTTTGTTTTTCTTCAATTTCTTTTAATACTTGCTTCAAAGCATCGTCTAACCCAGCTGGGTTTTTACCTCCAGCTTGAGCCATATTTGGACGACCGCCACCGCCGCCACCAAAGAGAGGAGCAACGGCCTTAATTAAGTCGCCTGCCTTAAGACCTGCTTTGATTGCAGCATCGTTTAAACTAATAACCATGTTTGCTTTGTCGCCCACTTTAGCAGCTAAAGCTAACACATCGGACTTATCTGAGTTCTTCCAGTTATCAGCTAATTCACGAAGGTCATTCATTGATTCAACATTTGCCATCGTAGCAATTACGCGCAAGTTTTTAACTTGTTTAACATCGCTAAATAGATCGCCTGCTTTAGCTTTGTTAATTTGAGCTTTAAGTTGTTCAACTTCTTTTTGACTTGCACGCAAGTTTTCTTCAATTGAATCAATCTTATTTTGAACATCTTCAACCTTTGTTGCTTTAACATCTTCTTGGATTTGCTTTAAGATATCGTCATGCTTAGTTACGTATTCGTAAGCTTGTGGACCAGTTACCGCAATAATTCTGCGAGTACCAGCACCAACAGCGGATTCAGAAACTATCTTGAGCATTCCAATTTGGTCGGTATTTTCACAGTGAGTACCACCACAAAATTCAGTTGAGAAATCATCGATTTGAACAACACGAACTTGATCGCCATATTTTTCGCCAAATAAAGCTAGCGCACCCATCTTAAGACCTGTTTCTGGATCAGTTACAGTAGTCTTAACTGGAATTTCTTCCCAAATCTTTTGGTTAACGATCTTTTCAACGTTAGCAATTTCTTTCTTAGTCATTGGCTCTAAACTAGTAAAGTCAAATCTTAGATAATCAGGCTCAACTAAAGATCCTGCCTGGTGAGTATGGTGACCTAAAACCTCACGCAAAGCTGCATGAAGCAAGTGTGTAGCAGTATGGTTATGTTTAAGACCGCGACGACGCTTTTGATCGACTTTAAGAACGTATTCTTGGCCTTTTTCAAGTGGTAAAACAATATCTACAAAATGTAAGTTTTGATCATTTGGTGCATGTTGAACGTCAACAACTTTAGCTACTAACTCACCATCTTGGTTTAAGATTTCACCATGATCAGCAACTTGTCCACCACGTTCTGCATAAAATGGAGTCTTATCAAAAATCAAAGCTGCATTTTCACCATCTGCTTTGTCAACTAACTTATCATCAACAACAATATCAATTAACTTGGCGTGGTTTTCTTGCAATACTCCATATTCAAACTCACTCTTGTCTTTGATATTCATCAAAGTTACATCTTGTGAGCCCATTGATTGTAAGTTACCACGAGCTTTACGAGCACGTTCTTTTTGAGCCTTCATCTCTTGATCAAAGCCCTTTTTATCAACTTTCAATCCTGCATCTTGAGCAGCTTCAAAAGTTAATTCATAAGGAAAGCCGTAAGTATCAAATAACTTAAATGCATCCTTACCGGAAACAGTCTTATTATCGCTGTTTTTAGCTTCATCAATGATATTATCAAGCAAGTTTAGACCTGAAGAAAGAGTTACTTGGAATCTTTCTTCTTCATTTTTAATAACTTTTTGAATAAATGCTTGTTGGTCAATAACTTCTGGATAGTGGGTCTTCATTATTTCACCGACTACAGGAACTAATTTGTACAAAAATGCACCTTTAATTCCCAAACGTTGACCATTTAGGTCAGCACGTCTAATTAAACGGCGTAAAACATATCCACGACCTGAATTTGAAGGAAGTGCACCATCACCAATTGCAAAACTTACCGCACGAACGTGGTCAGCAATAATCTTGAAGGCAACATCGTCTTCTTTATTTTTACCATAAACCTTACCATCACTTAACTTTTCAGTAGCATGAATAATTGGCAAGAATAAGTCAGTTTCAAAGTTAGTTGGAGCATCTTGAATAATTGAAACAACACGCTCTAATCCCATACCGGTATCGATGTTTTTATGTGGTTGATCGACATACTTACCATTTGGTAAGTGGTTAAATTGTGAAAATACGATATTCCAAATTTCAAGATAACGGGCATTTTCACCACCAGGGTAGTTTTCTGGATCATCTTCAGCAACATCATTATTTTCTTGACCACGGTCATAGAAAATTTCTGAGTCGGGACCACAAGGACCTTCCCCAATATCCCAGAAGTTATCTTCCAACTTAACAATATGATCTTCAGGCAATCCTACAACATCATGCCACATATGATATGCATCCGTATCTTTGGGATAAACTGTTACATAAAGTTTATTAGGATCAAGACCGAGCCATTTAGGACTGGTTAAAAATTCCCATGCCCAAGGAATAACTTCTTTTTTAAAGTAATCACCCACAGAGAAGTTACCAAGCATTTCAAAGAAAGTTTGGTGACGAGCGGTTTTCCCAACATTTTCGATATCGTTAGTTCTAATTGACTTTTGTGATGACGTAATGCGGTGATTCTTAGGTACAACAGAACCATCAAAATATTTCTTCATTGTAGCCACACCAGAGTTAATCCACAATAAAGTTGGATCATCTTGTGGAATTAATGGTGCACTTTTCATTACCATGTGACCATGTTCTTTGAAGAAATCAAGGAACATTTGACGAACTTGAGAACTAGTCAATTGTTTCATATAAAATATCTCCTAAATAATGCAAAAAACACTCTTGCATAAACAAGGACGCTCCCAGCGCGGTACCACCTTGATTGCAACAGTGTTTGTTACCTCTTAAAATTGTTATCGTTAATTAGTGGATAGGTAGCATTCTTAAAATTGTTCTAGGCCTTCTCACCATTTAGCCCTCTCTTTGAAAATTAACTTTAAGAATATGTCCTAAACTTTGTATTATTTTACTACAAAATTTTTACTTGTCAAAATCGTTTCGACTTCTTTCACGCTCACGTTTTCTGCGTCTTTTTGCTTTACGCATTTCATGACGCTCTTCAAGCTTACGCTTTTGACGACGATCATCTTGGATAGCTTTTTGAATCTTCTTTTTATAACCCGGTTTGCGCTTTTTCTTGGCTTTTTTAACCATTCCTACTAAACGATTATCCAGCTTATGATTACGGGTTTTACGATTATCTCGGCGATGATAGTGAGTTCTTTCAACTAATTCACCATTTTTCAACTCTTTAAAGTCAAAATGCATCCCTAATTTTTCCAAATCTTCAATATCTGACATTTCGTCATCGTAAATCAGAGTAATTGCATGACCAGGCAGATTATTTCGACCAGTTCTACCGATTCGGTGAATTACAAACTCAAGATCCTTTGGAATTTCATAATTAATTACCAAGCTAACCCCATCAATATCAATTCCGCGAGCAGCTAAATCACTTGCTACAACATATTGATATTGACCCTCACGAACCTGTCTAATTGTTCGTTTTCTTTCTCTTTCAGTAATTCCGCCATGGATCTTAGCTACTTTAAGTCCTTGATCTTCTAAATAAGCACTTAATTCGTCAACCTTTTGCTTAGTATTGGCAAAAACTAAGGCTAAATAGGGCTGGCCCATAGTCAACAGCTTATACAAAATTTCTTTTTTGTCTTTTGAACCAACATCAATTAAATCATTTTGAATAGTTGGCGCAATAACGCTTGGATTATCAATCACAATAAATTCCGGCCGCGACATATATTTACGTAAGAAATTTTCTAGCTTAACAGGAATAGTTGCAGAAAAAGCAGATAGTTCAGCATCTTTAAGTTTAGAAATAACTTCGTCCATCTGATGCAAAAAGCCCATATCAAGTGTCATATCAGCTTCATCAATGACAAAGACTTTTACATTCTCAAGGTTAATCACTTTTTTTGATACAAAATCATGCAAACGTCCCGGCGTAGCAATAATTAACTGTGGAGCTCTACTTTCAGCCTTCTTTATCTGACGATCGCGGTCATTTCCCCCACCTAAATATTCAATAGAGATATTTAGACCAGATGCTTTTTTTAATTGTTGGGCAACCTTATATAATTGATTAGCTAATTCACGGCTAGGAGCTGTAATTACAGCCTGAGTTACCGGAATATCTTCATTAATTTTATTAAAAATTGGAATCAAGTAAGCATGTGTTTTTCCTGATCCAGTTGCAGCTTGTACAACAACATTTTTATCGTTCAATAATTCAGGGATAACTTTTTCTTGAACCTTTGTTGGCTTTTCAAAGTTGATTTTTTTTAGAGCTTCACGAAGCTGTGGTCTTAATTGTTCATTTTCAAAAATATTAGTTTTTGTCATGTTCTTCACGATATTTCTTAGTTACTTCAATAACTTCATTAAATATTTCTTTTACTTCATCCATGTCTTTGGCATTGGCACCACTAGCTAAAGCGTGACCGCCGCCATCATGTTTAGCAGCTAATTCGTTAATAATAGGACCTTTTGAACGATAATGTACTCTGAACGTTCCATCTGGCTTTTCGACAAAGACATTCCAAGCAATAATATCTTTAATACGGCCCGGTGTAGATACAGTAACTGAAGCTTGGTCATCTGTTATACCATATTTTTTAAGGTCCTTTTGAGTTAAAACTGCATAAGCTGCACCACTTGGATCTACTGTCATGTAGTCTAAGACCATGGCTTGAAGTTTAGCTTGTTTTAAACTTACATCACTAATATTTCTAGCGATTTCAGTAATATTAATACCTGTTTGAGCCAATTGACTAGCAATTTCAAAAGTATGAGCAGAAGTTTCAGGATACATAAAACGTCCTGTATCTCCAACCATTCCAGCATATAATGCATAAGCAATATCTGGGGTAATTTTGATATTTTCTGCATTTAAAAAGTCAGCAATAATTTGACTAGCTGCTGGAGCATCTGGATCCACATAACTCATATCCGCATATGGATCAACATCTGGATGGTGATCAATTTTAATCAAAAAGTCGCCTTGATCATATAACTTATTAGAAATTCTTGGTGTATTAGCAGTATCAGTGGTAATTACCAAAGCTCCCTTATAATCTTCAGCCTTTACTTCATCCATTGTATTAATCCAAGCTAAATCGCCCTCATCATTTTCACCAGCACATAAGATACGCTTTTCAGGAAAAGTAGCCTTTAAGCCGCGAGCCAGTCCAGCTTGAGATCCCAAAGCGTCTGGATCTGGACTAGTGTGTCTGTGTAAGATAATAGTTGGATATTGTTTTATTTTTTCAAATATTTCGTCAAAAGTTGCCATTAAAATTACTCCTTAAATAAATTGTCTCTTTATTACTTAGTTTCAAACAAATCGAGTTTTACTTCTTCAAACTGAGTGTCACTCAAGTCAGTCACAGTTAACCCTAATAAGCGAATACCATCTTTTAGAAAATATGCTAGTGGCTCAAATAAAACTTTCGCACTTTGAAAGAATTCAATTGGATTACGTGTCGGCTTTTTTAGCTTTAATCTACGCGTTACTGTCTCAAACTTATTATTGCGAATTTTAATCACTACTGTTTGGGCAGATGCTTTTTTATTTACCAACTTTTGAGAAAGTTGCTTGCTGTAATTTCTCAATAAAGTTAAAGCCTGATCTTGATCATAAATATTAGGTTCAAAAGTACGCTCAATTCCAATTTATTTTCTCTTACGTTTTTTAACTACTGGATTGAGATCAATACCATGAGCATGTTGAGCAATCACATATCCCATTTTTTTGAACTTCTTTATTAAAAATTCAGTATCTAATTTTTGCAAATCAGAGCCATTTTTAACACCTAATTCTTTTAGCTGCTGCTGCGTTCTTTCTCCAATACCTGGAAAATCACTAATCTTACGCTGCGATAAAAAAATTTTAGCTTCATTTGGCAAAATTACTGTCCTTCCAAAAGGCTTGGCATATTCTGAACCCATTTTGGCAAGAAACTTATTATAGCTGATTCCAAATGAAGAGTTCAAATGTACCTCTTTAAAAATCTTTTTTTGTAGTCTAATAGCTAATTCAAGCGCTGAATAAGCACCTAATTTGTTTTGAGTCACGTCAAGATAAGCTTCGTCTAAAGCAACCGATTCAACTTGATCAGTCATTTCATACATTAGTTCATGAATCTGACTTGATACTGAGCGATACTTTTCAAAATT
Source organism: uncultured Lactobacillus sp. (assembly GCF_947367085.1). Taxonomy (GTDB): domain Bacteria; phylum Bacillota; class Bacilli; order Lactobacillales; family Lactobacillaceae; genus Lactobacillus. The sequence goes on from NZ_CANBCP010000011.1 coordinate 16,774, forward strand.
CGGCTTTAAAAAGACTACCTCAGATTCTGGCACTAGCTTGAGGGCTTTCATGGTTGACATTGCCGAATGAACGCCAAACTTTCTAGCCACATAATTAGCAGTAGCTACTACTCCATGTCCATTGTTTAAACGAGGATCTTGCCCAATAATTAAAGCTTTATTTGCTAAAGAAGGATTATCACGCATTTCTACAGATGCATAAAAAGCATCCATATCTAGATGAATTATTTTTCTAGAAGTATCATTTTTTGGAAGTAATCGATCCATTAGCGATAAATCCAGTGCTCTTTTGGATCATCAAAAATATCATTTGCACTCTTAGGGCCGAAAGCCATTGGTGCGTACTGTTCAGGATGTTTACCTTCACTATTAAGTTTTTGCCAAGCCTTTTCTACAGCATCAACAAATTCCCAATAACGCTTTAATTCTGCCCAGTGAGTGAAGTTAGTACTATCTGCGACAAAAACATCATGTAAAAGCCGCTCATATCCATCTGGAACCTGAGCCATTTCTTCTTTAGAAAAAGTATAATCTAAAATTTCACGTCTTAGACCATCTGTAGAAATCTTCTTACCATTAATGGTTAAATAAATTTCACTAGTTGGATCAATAATAATTGAAATATTGTTTGAATGAGCACTACCATAAAGATTATTCATATGCTTTAAAACAATATCAATACGAGAAATTTTTTCTTTCATTTCTTTACCAGTTCTAAAGTAGATCGGTACACCTGCCAAAGGGCCTTGATCAAATTTGACTTGGCCAGCTGCAAAAGTTTCAACATTGGATTGAGGATCAACTTGATCTTCTTCTAAATAAGCTGGTGTCGTAGCGCCTGCACAATATTGACCACGAGCAAAATGTTTTTCAACATCATCAAGTCCAGGAATTTGCAAGCTTGCTAATAAGTCTTGCTTTGCCTTATGGATTGCTTCAGAACTCAAATTCTCTGGCTCTGGCATAGCAAGTAAAGTAATAATTTGAAAAATATGATTTTGAACCATATCTCTTAAGGCACCAGAAGTTTCATAGTATCCTCCTCTAGTTCCCACTCCGATACTTTCAGCCAAAGTTACTTGAACGTTTTGAACAAAGGTATTATTCCAAATATTTTTAATTAAAGGGTTGGTCATACGCAATGGCATTATATTTTGAACCATTTCTTTGCCAAGATAGTGGTCAATACGATAAACAGAGTCTTCGTCAAAGCTCGCTCTAATTTCTTTATTTAATTCTTCAGCTGACTTTAAATCACGACCAAATGGCTTTTCAACAACTAATCGGTTGAAGCCAGATCCCGTCAAGTTTTGATCATGAATATGCGTTGCAATTGTTCCAAAAAAGCGTGGAGCCATTGCCATGTAAAAAATTCTATTACCTTCAGCTGCGTATTTTTCATCTAACTCACTAGCTAAGTCCTTTAAAGCGATGTAGTGATCAACATGCGTTACATCATGAGATTGATAATAAAAGTGTGAAGCAAATTCTTTAACTTCATGTTCATCAACATCATCGTTATTTTCAAAAACAGCTTGTTGGACTTGCTGGCGCAAATAGTCATGACTCCAAGGCCTACGTGCAGTTCCAATTACCGCAAAATGATCGTGAATTAAGCCTTTGTGATACAGATTATACAAAGCCGGATATAACTTTCTATGCGCTAAGTCTCCGGATCCACCGAATAAAATTAATACTACTGGAATATTATTCATAGTATTCCACCTTTAGCCCTTTCATAGTTTACTTCACTAAACATTTTACAATATCCACTTAAATTAGTGAAAAAAATAAAAGCACCCCCGCGCGGTGCTTTTATTTTAAAAGATTACTTGTTATCTTCTTTTTTATTTTCATCTTCAGATGAAGCTTCTTGAGTTTTATCTTCTGAAGATTCTACTTTTTCTTCTTTAGCTTCGTTACTTTTGACATCACTAGCAGAAACTGGAGTTTCAGGAGGTAAAACTTGACGAATAGCCATTCTTGCAAATGTTAAATAAATTCCATCAGCATCAATAACAACAGTGTTATCTTCTTTATTAATTGAATCTACTTTTCCATGAAGACCACTCATCATTACGACGCGGTCACCTTTTTTTAATTGAGACATCATTTGCATACGAGCTTGTTGCTGCTTTTTTTGTGGGCGCATTACAAAGAAGTACATAAATGCAAGTAAAGCAATAAAGACAACGATCATAAATAAATTGTTACCACCAGCGGCAGCATTTTGAGCTAAATATAAAAAATTCAAAGTTTCCACCTCATAAATATAAAAATATAGATAATTTTAACTATCATATACAATACTACTATTATACATTAAATCACAAAAACTTTCAGTTAACTGTGTTTTGGCTTTAATCCTAATTGTAAATAAGCCTTCGCTGTCGCCATTCTCCCGCGCTGAGTCCGGGTAATAAAGCCTTTTTGTAGCAAATATGGTTCATAAACTTCTTCAATAGTATCCGTATCTTCACCAATATTCGCACTGATTGTTTTAATTCCAACGGGGCCGCCGTTATAAGCCTCTATCATTACCTTCAAAAGCTTGCGATCGGTCTGATCTAAACCTTCATCATCAACTTCTAATTGAGTTAAAGCATGCTGAGTAGTCGTCAAAGATATCGATTCTTCTCCTTTAACTTCAGCAAAATCTCGTACCCTTTTTAAAAGTCGGTTAGCAATTCTAGGCGTACCACGAGAGCGACGTGCTAATTCTATACTTGCTTCTGGATCAATTTTTGTATCAAAAACTGCACTAGATCTTTGGACAATTTTTTCCAAATCAGAAACATCATAGTATTCCATGTGCTCAATAATTCCAAAACGATCACGTAGTGGCGCTGACAATTGACCTGCGCGCGTAGTGGCACCAATTAAGGTAAACGGTGGTAATGGAACATGAACGGCATGGGTAGTTTGACCTTCACCAACAACGATATCAATATAAAAATCTTCCATTGCTGAATAAAGCACTTCTTCAACAGGTTTTGCTAGGCGGTGAATTTCATCAATAAACAAAACATCCCCCGGATCTAATTCAGAAAGAAGCGCCACCAAATCACCAGCTTTTTCAATTGCTGGACCTGACGTACTTTTTAAATGCACGTGCATTTCATTAGCAATTACAAAAGCTAGCGTCGTTTTACCTAAACCAGGTGGTCCGTAAAGCAGCACATGATCAAGAGCTTCATCACGTTGAAGAGCTGCCTTAATGTAGACTTTCATTTCGGATTTTACTTTGTCTTGACCAATATACTGATTTAAATATTGCGGACGAAGCGATAATTCCATTTCTTGATCTTCAGAGTTGCTTTTACTATCCACAATTCTTTCTTCATCTGACATCTAATTTCACTTCCTTATTGAATTAACTTGTAACTAATCTTTTTATTTCTTAAGTAATAAGGCCAAGGCTTGCTTAATGTAGCCATCAGCACTATTTTCATCTAGCTCGACCAATTTTGGCGTAATTCGATCGACTTCTTTTTGAGTATAACCTAAGGCAATGAGCGCCATTAATGCATCTTGCAAGCTTGGAGATAAATTGCGATTAAGGGGAGTTTGCTTAACATAATCGCCGAGTTTACCTTTTAAGTCTAAAACAATTTGTGAAGCAGTCTTTTTACCCACCCCAGGAAAACGTGTTAAGTACTTCACTTCACCTTTTTCAATTGCTGATGCTAGTGAATCACTGTCTTCAGCTGCCATAATAGCTAAAGCTGACTTAGGTCCAATTCCTGAAACAGATAGCAATTTTAAAAATAATGCTTTATCTTCCTTAGTTAAAAAGCCATATAAGCTAATGCCAGTATCACGGACAATTTGTTCTACGTATACAGTAGCACTTTCATTTTCTTGATAACTATAAGGAGTGGGTGAAAAAACCTTATAACCTACCCCATTAACGTCAACCACAATAAAACTTGGCTCAATTAAGGTGATTTTTCCTTTTAAATATTCAAACATAAATCCTACTCATTCTTTTTAAACATTTTATTTAGGTCATTATTACTAATTTTGACGATTGTTACACGTCCAGATGGATCATTATAAGGGTCTGAACTGAGCATAATCTTATTCAAAATATCCTGCATTTCAAGATTAGACAATTTGCTCGTACGTGTAACTTCTTTATTAACAATCATAATTGCCATTTCAATCTTAATTTTATCAAGATCTTGTGTACGATTATTTAAAAATAAATCCAAAATTTTCCGCACACCAGCTTCAATATTATTTCTTAGCCAAACAGGGTATGTTCTTAAAATAAAAGTATTTTGACCAAAATCCTCAATAAAAATCCCTAGCTTCTGGATGAGATCTATATTTTCTTTGATTTTGAGATAATCCACATTTGAAAAATCCAAAACTAATGGTTCAAGCAATCCTTGCTGCGCACTTTTTTGCTTTTGTAATTCTTGTAAAAGCTCATCAAATTTAAGCCTTCTTTGAGCACTTAATTGATCAATCAAATACAAGTCATTTTCATGGCTAGCTAAAATATAAGTATTAATTTTACCAATTAACTTCAATTCAGGAAGCCGTAAACTAACATTTTCTTGTCCTTGTGAAGTAATGATATCTGAAGACGTTGTTTGTGAAAACGGCATTAATTTTGTTTGCTCTAAAACATTCTTATTCCAAGTTGCGGTAACTATATATTTATCATTACTTTGCACCTTGTCCAAAGTCACAAAATGACTGGCTGGCTCATGAACTTCTAATTCTTTTCCTTTATTATCTTCTTGTTTATCATCAGTGAAAATTACCGGTCTTTTAGTGTCAACTACATTTTTATTCAAGTTGAATTTTAGCTGATCAACTGGCATTTCTTTTTCTGATTGAAACAAATTCTCTATTGCTGATTGTGCTCCTTCATTTTTGAGCAAGGTCTCACTTATTGTTTGAGTTAACAGACGCTCTAGTTCTTTTTCTTTAGATAAACGAACTTCCTGCTTTGTAGGATGCACATTTACATCAACTAATAATGGATCCAGTTCAATATTAATTACTGCAATCGGATAACGCTTGGCAGCTAATTTACTACCATAACCAGCAATTAAGCTTTGAGTTAATTGGTAGTTTTTGACATATCGACCGTTCAACAAAAATGAAATAAAATTGCGATTTGAGCGTGTATCTTGAGGACTAGAAATTAATCCTGAAATTTTAAAATCAGGCGTTTGACCTGTAATTTCAAGCATTTTTTCTGCCAATTGCCTACCGTAAATATTGGCCATATCTAAACGTAAGTCATCACGTCCAACAGTCTTTAAAATTGGTTTATTATTGTTAGTTAAAGTAAAGCTAACTTCAGGATGTCCTAAAGCTAAACGATCCACAATATCCACAATTTTTAAGATTTCGGTACGTTCAGAGCGCAAGTATTTTAAGCGTGCGGGAGTATTGTAAAAAAGATCTCGAACAGTAATTTTTGTGCCTTGAGGTGAAGCAGCATCTGTTTGGCTTAACTTTTTGCCACCAGCAAATTTAGCTGTAGCGCCATTGGCTCCTCCAACATTAGTTAAGATATCCACATGTGCAACAGCTGCAATTGAGGCTAATGCTTCTCCTCTAAATCCCAATGTGGAAATGTTGAAAAGATCTCGTTGGGTGGATATTTTACTTGTTGCATGCCGAGTAAACGCCAAATCAAGCTGATCTTTTTCAATACCGCTACCGTTATCTTGAACACTTATTTCTGCAAGACCTGCATTAATGAAATTAATTCTGATGCGACTTGCGCCGGCATCAATCGAGTTTTCACACAGCTCTTTAACCACACTAGCAGGGCGTTCAATAACTTCTCCAGCGGCAATTTGATTAGTTAATTCAGCGGATAATTCATGAATTTTAGTCATTAATCTTTATCCTTTAATTCATCTTGCCAGTCGGCTACTAATTGCATAATTTGCAAAGGGGTTTTATCTGCCAAATACAAGTTTTGAATTGCATCTAAGACATCTTTTTCGTCACTTGAGACACTTTCTGTGTTGTCGTCACTATCTGGCTCATTGAATAAATCAAGCTGCTCACTAGTCGGCTGCAAGCTTCCAGCTCCTTGTTTTTCAAGGCGATGAAGCATTGTTGTCGCTTCACGCAAAACTTTTCTTGGTAAACCTGCAAGCTGAGCCACGTGAATTCCATAACTTTGATCTGCAGGTCCTGGCAAAATCTTATGTAAGAAAATTAACTTGCCATTTTCTTGTGTTGCACCAACATGAATATTTTCTAAATGTTCTAGGGTTTGGTCCAGATCAGTCAATTCATGATAGTGGGTCGCAAATAAGGTCTTTGCCCCAACTTTATCATGTAAATATTTAACAATTGCACCTGCTAGTGCCATCCCATCATAAGTTGCAGTTCCACGGCCAATTTCATCAAATAAAACAAGCGAGCGTTTAGTAGCATGCTGTAGTGCTTCATTTGCCTCACTCATTTCGACCATGAAAGTACTTTGACCAGAAATTAGGTCATCAGCTGCTCCAATACGGGTAAAAATTTGATCAAAAATAGGTAAAATTGCACTATCTGCTGGAACAAAGCAGCCAATTTGCGCCATTATCGCAATCAGCGCCATCTGACGCATATAAGTAGATTTACCAGACATATTAGGACCAGTAATTAAGAAAATATCTATATTTTTACCCATCTTAACGTCATTGGGAATAAAACTACCTGCAGTCATTACCTGCTCAACTACGGGATGGCGGCCATTTACTACATTTATTTCATTATCATCACTAGTCATAGCTGGACGGACATAATTATTTTGTTCACTAACCGTAGAAAAAGCAGTTAACACATCCAGACTAGCAATTTGCTTAGCAAGTTTTTGAAGAGCTGGAATATATTTTTTAACATTTTCTCGTAATTTGACAAAAATATCATATTCTAAATCTGTTGAACGAGATTCAGCTTCTAAGATCAGAGCTTCATGTTCTTTTAATTCTGGAGTAATGTAACGCTCTGCATTAGTTAAAGTTTGTTTTCGGGTATAGCGATCAGTTGGCACTTTTGCTTTATTTGAGTTGGTAACTTCAATATAATAGCCAAAAACTTTGTTAAAACCAACTTTTAAGTTATTAATGCCTGTCTTACTTCGTTCGCTAGCCTCCATTTCAGAAAGCCATTTTTTACCATTGGTCATCGCGTCCCGGTAGCGATCAAGTTGTTCATCAACACCGCTGCGAATAATTCCACCTTCAGTAGTTAAAAGCGGTGGATTATCCACAATAGTCTTTTCGATTAAATCACGAATTCCTGCTAATGGATCAATATTTTGAGCAAAACTCATTAAGTTTTCATTACCTGATTGTTTCAGTGAATCCAAAATTGCGGGTACTGCGGCTAATGAATGAGCAAGCTGGAGCATTTCACGTGCATTAACTGACCCAAAGGCAATACGACCAGTTAGACGCTCTAAGTCATAGACGCCCTTTAAATTATCAATAATATTTTCGCGAGTAAAATAGTCATCAAATAAAGCTTGTACCATATCTTGACGAGCCTTTATTTGGCTGTGAGATAATAGTGGCCTTTCGATCCAGGACTTAAGCAGTCGTCCACCCATGGCTGTCGATGTTTTATCAAGTAGCCAAAATAATGATCCCATCTTTTTGCCAGTTTTAGCATTCTTGATTAACTCCAAATTAGTTTGTACAGTATGAGACATCTGCAAGTATTGGGTCGGTTCATAACTTTGCGCTACTTGCAGGTGGGCTAAACTTCGTTTTTGGGTCGACAAAAGATATGAAACTAGCTGTTTAGCTGCTTTTATTTCTGGCTGATTAGATAAGTTTTGCACAACATAAGAAATTTCAGCATGCTCTTGTTCTAACTTAACAGGACTTGAGACAGTGATATTGGCTTTTTGTAAGAAATCTTTATTCGCGCTAGTTAGTGGGCCATCATAAACTACTTCTCGAGTTTGAAGTGACAATAATTCATTAGCAACTGCTTCCCAATCTTTTAAATGTGTGGCAAAAGTTTCCCCAGTGGATAAATCGCTGTAAGCCAGACCAAAACCACTTGCAGTTGAGACAACAGAAGTTAAATAATTAGTATCTTTTGCTTGATCTGGACGCTGCTCCATCATTGTTCCGGGCGTGATTAATTGAATAATTCCGCGCTTGACCATTCCCTTGGCTTTTTTAGGGTCTTCAAGTTGTTCACAAAGAGCAACCTTATAGCCTTTTTCAACTAAAGTATTCACATAAGTATCCACAGCTAAATGAGGCACACCTGCCATTGGAATTGGATTTTTAGTCTTATTTGAACGATGAGTTAAGGTTAACTCGAGAATTTGAGCACCTTTAACTGCATCATCTTCAAAAAGTTCGTAAAAATCGCCCACACGATAAAACAAAAATGCATCTGGATATTGCTGTTTAATTTCGTAATATTGCTCCATCATTGGCGTCGTATCTTTTTTTGCCATTCGTTACCAAATATCCTTTCTTCCAAAAACCTATGTTCTATTATAACGTAAAAACTGCTGAAAAATGTTAACTCTTAGAAGGCAAAAAATTCTCCATGCTTAGTTGCATGAAGAATTTCACTTAAATACTAAATATATGCATTTTTCTGTAAGTTATACATTTCTTGATATTTCGAATTATTATTCAATAAATTAGCATGAGTATCAAAGCCGCTAACTTTTCCACTATCAAGAAAGAGTACTTTATCAGCAAACTTAACTGCAGATAAACGGTGGGTAACAAAGAAGATCGTCTTTTGATTGTTTTCTTTTAAAAACCGTTCATAAATTTCTGCTTCACTCTTGGCATCTAACGCTGCTGTGGGCTCGTCCAAAAATTCAATTTTTCCATTTGCATATAAGTCTCGTGCTAAAGCAATTTTTTGCCATTGACCACCAGATAAGTCAGTTCCCTTTTCAAAATCTTTAGCTAGAATCGTACTTAGTTGAAGATGACCATTGGCCAGCAAATTCTCTAGTCCTGCTGCTTTCAAAACATTATTTACACGATCTTTATTAAATGAATATCCTGTAATCACATTTTCTTTCAGTGTTAACTTAAATCTAGAAAAATCCTGAAAGGTAGCTGATAGATTTTTATGTAAGTTGGTAATCTTAAAATCTTTTAGACTATGATTATCAATCGAAACAGCTCCAGCAGTCGGATCGTAAAAACGCATGAGCAACTTTACTAAAGTAGACTTTCCCGATCCGTTTTCCCCAACAATTGCGATCTTTTCGCCTCTATTTACTGAAAAACTGACATTGTGTAAAACTTCATCATCAGAAAATGGATATGTAAATGAAAGGTCCTTAACTTCAATCTTCTTAAACTCATCGGGAAATTCCTGCCTTCCATTTTCAAAATTATCGTGATACTCAAGAAAATTAAAGTATTTTTCAATCCACAATAAAGAATCATAGAGCATACTGCTATCTTCGACTACTCGGGCCATACTTGTAGAAATATAGCCAATTATAGAAACAAACATTAACAAAACGCCAGCTTCTAAAGCGCCTATCCTTACTGAGTTAGCAAACCAATAAAAACCGTATCCAAACACTCCAACAGTTAAAAAAACAAATAATGAACTAACAGCAAGTTGCTTTTTACGAATTTGATTTACATCATTTTTAGTCTGTTCAAATAAGGTTGTATACTTTTCAATAATTTTAGGAAACATATTAAAAAGGCGAACTTCTTTTGCATCTCTACGATCTAACAACAAACTACTATAGTAATGTAAATATCTCGCATTCTTGCTTCTTTCCACCATTGTTTCAAATGATTGTTGTTGAATATGGTAGTAAGAAATACTTTGCGGCACCATTACAATTAATAATAAAAGTGCTAGCCACCAATTATAACGAGCCAAGTACACTAACATAAAAGCTAGAGTTAAAAATGACTGCAAAACTGATACTCCAAAAACAATTAGATTAACTGGACGCCAGCTTGCATCATCACGAAGCATTTGTAAATCATCGAAGTATTTACTGTCATCAAAAATACTGATCGATTGTAAATTTTCAGATTTTTTCATCAAGCTAATGTTAATAAAACCTGTTAGTTTATCAGTTAAAATTCCCTGCACCATTGTTGATAAAGATGGTAAAAACTGTTGAAACGCAGTCGCTACAATCCAGACAAGGATCATTTCCATAAAAGGAGAGTGATTCGTAACTTGATCAATTACCTTTTGTCCAGCTGCCACGGCAATTAACGGAACTGCCGCTTGCAACGGCGTCAATAATAAAACACAAGTTGCAACTAGCGGAGCTGATTTAAAAAACAAATGATAAGTCCTAGTTAATTCTATGAAGTACTGATTTACTCTTTTCAAATGATTCATTTTGTCCTCCTCGATGAACGGATTCAACAAAATGAATTTTAATTATTTTCCGCTCATCTATTATTTATTATCTTGTACATTTTGATGAGCGTTTAATACTACCGTTGGCATAATTTTATCCTCCTCACTTAATATTTTTATTAAATTATACTACACAAAATGATCTTTAGATTAAAATATATATAATACTTACACAAAAAAACTCCATGGTTAAAATCATGGAGTTTTTGATTAATCTTATTCAGTTCATAAATGTAATTACTCTCTAAATTACATTCCCATACCCATACCTGGGTTTGGAGCAGCTGGTGCAGCAGCCTTATTATCTTCAGGTTCATCTGCAACTACAGCTTCAGTAGTTAAGAGCAATGCAGCAATTGAAGCAGCATTTTGAAGTGCTGAACGAGTTACCTTAGTTGGATCGATGATACCAGCTTTAACCATATTTTCCCACTTGTCAGTTGCAGCGTTGTAACCAACTTCTGGATCTTCATGTTCTAAGTGGTCTAAGATAACTGAGCCATCTTTACCTGCGTTTTCAGCAATTTGACGTACAGGTGCACCTAATGCCTTCATCACAATGTTAACACCAGTTTGTGCATCTTCGCTGTCGCCTTCTACGTGACCGCTAATTGACTTCATAACATCAACTAATGCAGTACCACCACCAGCAACATAGCCTTCTTCAACAGCAGCACGCGTTGCGTTCAAGGCATCTTCGATTCTGTACTTTCTTTCTTTCAATTCAGTTTCAGTAGCAGCACCAACCTTGATGACAGCAACACCACCAGCAAGTTTTGCAAGACGTTCTTGTAATTTTTCACGATCAAAGTCAGAATCAGCTTCAGCAATTTGCTTCTTGATTTGATCTACACGTTCTGCAATAGCTTCTTTTGAGCCAGCACCTTCAACAATAGTAGTTGAGTCCTTGGTTACAGTAACCTTGCCAGCCTTACCTAATTGGTCAATCTTAGTGTCCTTTAATTCAAGACCTAAGTCTGAAGAAATTACAGTACCACCAGTTAAGATAGCAATATCTTCAAGCATTGCCTTACGACGATCACCAAAACCAGGAGCCTTAACAGCAACAACGTTGAAAGTACCACGAATCTTGTTCAAAACAAGAGTTGGAAGAGCTTCACCATCAACATCATCAGCAATGATTAACAAGCTCTTGCCTTGTTGAACGATTTCTTGTAACAATGGCAAGATATCTTGAATGTTAGAAATCTTCTTGTCAGTAATCAAGATGTAAGGGTTGTCCAAGTCTGCTTCCATCTTGTCGTTGTCAGTTACCATGTATTGTGATAAGTAACCACGATCAAATTGCATACCTTCAACTACTGATAATTCAGTATCAATACCCTTTGATTCTTCGATAGTAATAACACCATCGTGACCAACTTTTTCCATTGCGTCAGCGATCAAATTACCAACTTCTTTAGAAGCTGATGAAACTGAAGCAACTTGAGCAATTTCATCTTTAGTACTTACTTGATGACTGATCTTGTGTAATTCATCAACAGCAGCCTTAGTTGCAGTTTCAATACCGCGACGAATTCCAACTGGGTTTGCACCAGCAGTAACGTTCTTCATACCTTCACGAACGATTGCTTGAGTTAAAACAGTAGCAGTAGTGGTACCGTCACCAGCAATATCGTTAGTCTTTTGTGCAGCTTCAGCAACTAACTTAGCACCTAAGTTTTCGAAGTGATCTTTTAATTCAATGTTCTTAGCGATAGTTACACCGTCGTTAGTAATGTCAGGAGCTCCGTAGCTCTTTTCCAAAACAACATTTCTACCCTTAGGACCAAGTGTAGTCTTAACAGTATCTGCTAACTTGTCGACACCTTTTAATAATGAGTGTCTTGCATTTTCAGAAAATTTAATCTCTTTAGCCATATTTATGTGCCACCTTTTATTTCAAATTTTATTACTTAACGACTGCTAACAAATCGCTTTCACGAAGAACTAAGTACTTTTCGCCTTCGTATTTCAAATTAGTGCCAGAGTATTTGTCAAAAAATACAGTTTCACCTTTTGCTACAGACATAGGAATTAAGTCGCCATTTACATTACGCTTACCTTCACCTACAGCAATAATTTCGCCCATTTGAGGCTTTTCTTTTGCGTTAGAAGCCAGGACAATGCCCCCAACTTTTTCTTCTTCTTCGTCTTTAACTTTTACGATCACGCGATCACCGATTGGTTGTAACACGTTATGTCCCTCCTATTATTTATAATCAAATTAATTTTTAGCACTTTCACAAGCTAAGTGCTAACTTACAATTAAAATAGTAACCTGTTTAATAAATAAATGCAAGCATTTACACATAAAAATTAGCACCTTTCGATGAAAAGTGCTAATTTTTTGATTATTGATACTTAATTTAAAAAGTATAGCCCTTATTTCTGGGCCAAAATAAAAATAATAAAAATATCAAGCCTGCAACTAATTCCCAGACTAATGGATAATTCCAAGAAAATGCGATTGCTCCTATGTCATTAAGGGTATATCTAATGATGTAAATAATCAGCGATTATACATACTTTACCGTAATGTCGCCCATATTAGTGCGTCCTTGTAAAACAAAAGTTGGACCATCTGCTTGACTATCATTAGGCACATTAATATCGCCAAAACCAGAAGATAAGTTACTTCTAACCTTCCAATTCTTCGGAATATAAAAAGTTACGTCTCCCATTGAAACATCCACATTAGCATAAACCTTATCAGCACTTGTTTTAACATCATCTAAATAAACTTTAACATCCCCCATCGAGGTGTGAACATTAATTGAACGCAAATTATCTGAATGGATATATCGTGATACATCCCCCATCTTGGTCGAAATTACCACATTTTCACCATCGTCGGTTTGATAGTTCCCATTAATTTCGTCAGAATCTCCTGTGAAATCAGCTTTCAAATTCTTTAAATCCGACCAATTCATGTTTACTTTCTTGCCATTAATTACTACGTCCGGCTTAAAATTTCTCTTAAAAACCATGTTCAATCCAATCGAAATCAGTAAGCCAGCAAGCAAGATCGTCCAAGGAACAAGTCTTTGAATATGGAGCTCTTTAGCATAGATAATTAACAAAAATGCAATTGAAAATACAGTACCTGAGATGCTTTTATTCATAATTGCATAAATGCCGCCTACTGCAAAAACTACAGTCCATACAACTGACCAAAATCCGATATGTACTGAAACTAAATGCAACTGATCTAAAACTAAAAAAGCTGCTGCTAAAAGTAATGCCACTCCTAAAATAATTCTCTTACTATGTGCTCTCATTTTGATAGCCTTCTTTCTTCCAATCTTTGTCTTAACTCACGATAATAATGCCGCGAAACGTAAACCGATTTATAAGAACCATAAAATTCAACCTGACAATTGGAAATAGATCGCGTCAGGGAATAAATCTGATCTAAATTCAAAATAGTTGATTTAGATACACGCATGAATTGACCAACTAGCAATTTTTCTAATTCATATAACTTATATTTCACTAAAAAAGCTTGCTTAGTAGTATGGGCCATAACCTGCTTACTATCCGTTTCAAAAAATAAAATATCATTCATATTCAAATAATAAGCTTTATCGTCTAAATATCCTGCCAACTGATCGGGATGCTTAGAATTTTGCTGGAGCAGATGATAGATATGCTCGATTTCTGGTGTCAATTCTTTAGCACGGATAGTCACTTCAGTTCCATCTTGATTAGCATCTAATTCCAACTTTACTTTCACGTTTCTCACTTCCTTGAATTAGTTAATGATTATATTAAACATGATATTTACATTAAAATCTAGTTAAGCTAAGTAAGTGGTCGAAAATTTCTCCTAAGAGGCAAAAAAGCCCCCAGAGCAAAAACTCTGAGGACTTGAAAATCTTTTCTTTCTATTATTTATCTTTATCTGAATCCAAGAAATAAATCAATGTCTGCAATTCTGTTGCTAGATCGACATTTTGAACTCTCACATCAGCAGGTGCAGATAAACGCAGCGGCGTAAAGTTCATAATTCCCTTAATGCCTGCTTCAATCATTTCATCAGCAGTCTTTTGCGCAGCACTTTGAGGAACAGACAAGATCGCAATTGTAATTTGTTGTTCTTGAAGTTGCTTTTTCATTTCACTCATGTCGTATACTGGCACCCCACTCATAATCGTACCAGTAATTTCAGGATTGATATCAAAAGCAGCTGAAATTCTAATATTATTAGTACGCTTAAAATTATAATTCAAAAGCGCATGTCCCATATTACCAACACCAACTAGGGCAACATTAGTTAAAGTATCTTGATTCAAAATCTTCTTGAAAAAGTTAAGTAAATTCTTAACATCATATCCATATCCACGCTTTCCGAGTGCTCCAAAATACGAGAAGTCACGTCTAATAGAAGCTGAATCAACTTGGACTGCTTCGGATAATTCAGTAGATGAAACCTTCTCTTTGCCTTCATCATTTAAAAATATCAAATAGCGATAGTATAATGGTAATCTCTTGGCTGTTGCCTTTGGAATTTTTATTTCTTCGTTCATCTACATACCTCTTTTGCTCATTTGTGAATGTGAAATCTTTACTAATCAAATAAATAATACGCATGTTACAGGGATAAAATCAAGTACTATCTTTCACAAATTAGTAAAATAGTTAAACTTTTTATTATTTTTCACAAGATATCCGATATTTTGCCAGCAAAAGCCCTATGTTACAATATTTGCTAGGAGAAAAATATTATGATTATTGCACAAGGACAAAATCTCGAACAGCGCTTCGGCGCAAATACAATTTTTTCAGGAGTAAGCTTTTCTATTCCTGATAATGCTAGAATCGGCTTAGTTGGACCTAATGGTGCTGGGAAAACCACCTTATTAAAAATAATGACTGGCCAGCAAGAACCAACTAAAGGCGAATTTACCATTAATAAAGGACTCAAAGTTGGTTATATTGCCCAGGAAAATGGTCTTGATGAAGATAAAACAATTTGGGATGAAATGCTGACCGTTTTTGATAATCTAATTCAAAAAAACAAAAAGATCACCCACATGCAGCAAGAAATTGCCGATCATCCTGAAGATGCTGACCTACTTAAACGTTACGACCAAATGTCTTATGAATTTGAACAAGAAGGCGGCTTTACTTACCAGGCTGAAATCAAGAGTATTTTAAATGGTTTCAACTTTAAAGAGGCTACTTGGAATAAGGTAATTGCTACCTTATCTGGTGGAGAAAAGACGCGCTTGGCTTTTGTAAAACTACTTTTGCAAAAGCCACCACTACTATTGCTTGACGAACCGACTAACTATCTTGATTTGGACACTTTAGATTGGTTAGAAGCATTTTTGAAGAATTATCAAGGAGCAATCGTGACGGTCTCTCACGACCAGTACTTCTTAGATCATTTGGCAAATCAAATTTTTGAACTAGACTTTGGTAAATTAACTACTTTCAAAGGTAACTACACGCAGTATACAAAAGAACGTGAGTTAATGAATACTCAACAAGAAGCCGCTTATGAAAAACAGCAAGAACAAATCAAAAAAGATGAAGAATTTATCCAAAAGAATTTGGTCCGTGCAACAACTACTAAGCGTGCTCAAAGCCGGCGCAAGCGATTAGAAAAAATGGAGCGAATAACTCCGCCTAAGCACAAGTCAAAAGTCAGAATCCATTTTTCAAGTGATCACCCTTCTGGTAAAGAAGTTCTGATCTTAAAGGATTTAACGATTGGTTATCCTGATAAGACAATGGTTTCTGATATTAATTTCCAGGTAAATAAAAATGACCGCGTCGCAATTATTGGACCTAACGGGATTGGAAAGTCGACCCTGCTTAAGACCGTGATGAAGCAGCTTAAACCTAAAGAAGGTTCAATAAAGTATGGGGCAAGCCTTGAGATCGGTTATTACGATCAAGAACTTCAAGGCCTTGATCCCTCTAAGACAGTGCTTGATACCATTTGGGATCGCCACAAGACAATGCCTGAAAAAGACGTCCGCTCTATCTTAGCTAGTTTCTTATTTACTGCTAAAGATATCGATAAGACAGTGGGTCAATTATCTGGTGGACAAAAAGCTCGTCTAACGCTAACAGTGTTATCTCTAGAACATGATAACTTCTTGTTAATGGACGAACCTACTAACCACTTAGACATCGAAGCTAAAGAAGTTCTCGAAAATGCCTTATCAGATTATGATGGTACGCTTTTATTTGTTTCTCACGACCGTTACTTCATCAATCAATTAGCTAATAAGATTGTTGTTGTTGAGGATGGCCACGCTAAGATCTATGAAGGTAATTATTCATACTACTTAGACGAAAAAGCTAAGCAAGCTAGTGCCGCGCAAGAAAATACTAATGAAGACAAGTCTGCTCCAACTTCAACTAGTGCTGAAAATAAGGGTAAGCTTTCTTACCAGGAGCAAAAAGCACGCGATTCTCAAAAACGTAAATTAGAGCGTGCAGTTACAGATAGTGAAAAAGAGATCGAAGATTTAGAAAATCAAGAAAAAGAAATTCAAGAAGAAATGGCCAATCCAGAGATTGCTGCTTCTTTTGAAAAGCTTGGACCTCTTCAAGAAAAACTATCTGCTGTTCAAGAAAAGCTGAATAAGTCAAATGAGGCCTGGGAAAAGGCAATTGAGGAACTAGATAATTTTGAATAAAAGAAAAAAGCTCCGCCGGCTGAAATAATCAGCTTGCGGAGCTTTTATTTTGCATTAAAAAATTGTTTTATTTTTCTTTTGGCACTAAAAGCAAATTGAATTTTTTCATCTGTGGGAAAAATAAGGATTCGCTTTTTAAGATCAACCCTTACAACATTATCCATATTCACCAAGTAAGATTGCGATACTTTTATTAAAGATGGAATCTCAGTTTGGATATTTTTAATATCACCAGTAAATTCCCCAATATCATTTTTAGCCACAACTTTTAAGCGATGTGGAAAAGGCGTGGTAGAAATATAGTAAATATCATTACAGTTTATCCGATAAAAATTAGTGCCCACTTGATAAGTAAATAAGTTTGCTTTACTTTCATCAGCTTCTTCTAATTTATGCCATGCTTTTTCTAAATCACGGGTTATTTTGGATTGAATTTTATCTTCTTCGTCATTTTTCACAATATAATCAAGTGCTTCAATTTGACGTTCGAATGTCATCAGAGCTAATTCATCATGTGTGGTCACAAAGATAATCTGGGCATCTTTTTGCCGCTTTCTAATTAAATTAGCTAGCTCAATACCATTTGCATCCTTTAAATCATCACTTAATTGAATATCCAAGAAATAAATATCACTTAATTCACCAGCATTAATAACTTTACTAGCTTCCTCATAAGAGTAAAAATTATTGTTTATTTCAAAATTGCTGTGTCTGTCAGACAAGAACATACAAGATTTTTTGATCATTTGAGTTAAGTGCTCATTTTGAGATTTGTCATCTTCACAAATACCAATCTTATACGTTTTCACTTGATTCATCCCCTACTATATTCAAGCTAAAAATAAACCAATCTTGTTTAACTTGATAATTAATAAACAAATTAGGATATTTCTGCTTGATTTGCTCTATATTAGACAGCCCTAAACCTTGATGATTCTCTTTTGTTGAAACGCCAGCCTTCTTAATTTCTGATATTTTAACTTTGTCTTGCATTTTATTTTCAATTTCAAAGCTAAAAGAATGCTTATCTTGAAACATATATGCTTTTATTTCACCTTCTGGATTATTTTTACTTGCCTCGATTGCATTATCAAAGACAATTCCAAGAATTCTACTTAAATCAAAAGGATCAATTAATTCACTCAAGTTATCAATAACCGTAGTGCACTCAAATCTAAAACTTATTTGATCTTTCTTAATTTCATTTATCTTGCTAATGAGTAAGCTCTTGATTTGTAAATTTTTGATTCTTGTTAGGTCTTTAAATTTTTCAAAGCTGCCTGAATCAAGCTCAGTTTTTGAATAATTATCTAGTTTTTTTAGTAAATCGCTAGTATTATCCGATTTTGCTGCGCTACGTAAACTTAGCAGCAGATTTTGATAGTCATGCTTAAAACGTCGCAGTCTTTCTTCACTATATTCTAGATTTTGCAGATACACTTCAAGATTTCTTTCTCTTTCTTGCTCCAGTTCATTTTTTAAGTTTCGTTCAAAAATTTTATTTTGAACATTAAAAGCATAGATCATGAACAAAAACTGAATGAACAAAAGTAAACCCGTAATCAAGATCCCTGTCATATCTTGATCAGCTCGCATAATTACTAATCCAATTACATGAAGCGCTATGAAAGCATAAGCAATTAACCCTAAAAGCAGATAATTATTTTTCCTCGCAAATAACTGATACAATTTTAGTTTTTCAGTTAAAACATAAACTAGGCCAAAATAAATTAAGGTTATCGGTACTAAATAAACTGCAACTGCCGGAGCCAACATAATAATCAATCTTAAAAATAGATCTGCTGCATAAGTTAACAAACTAGCAAACAAAATTGTACTAATTGTTTTAATTAGATTTTGTTTTCTCGCATATAGACAGACTACTAATACTAAGAAAACCACTTGGCTCAATAAAAAATCTGGAATAATTAAACTGACTCCTAAGATCAATATAATTTTTAGGATGTCTTTTGACTGCAGCTTATACTCATTCAATCTATAAAAAAGTAATAATTGATATGCAGCTGAGAAAAAATACAGCAAATATGTGAAAATTAGAAACATGTGCACTATTCCTTCTAAAAGATATATTTAGAATATCATGCCATTAGATAAGAAAAAAGAGGATGAATTTGACACCCCCTTTTCCTTACCATGTACCAAATGAAGGTACAAAAGCCCAATTAATATCCATATAAATCCTGCTATGTTTGTGGGAATTATTATAAGATTCTAACTGCCAAGCTAATCCCTTGTAATAAAGAGAGCCAGCTGTTTCAATCTTATATTTAGTTACATGACCGATAAGACCAAGAACATCTTGAAAATGCCGATATTTATTTACAGTATAAGCAACTGCTGCATTTGAACTATAGTACGATCTTTGTCCCCACCAGAACCATTTAGCTTGTAATCCAGGTCTTATGCTAAAGGCGCCTTGAACAAACATAGTATATGGGCTATATTGAACAATCTCTTTGGTTTCTGGATCGATTATGAGACGATTCTTCTTAATCCCACTATTTACATTTGCTATTTGCTGTTGAGCCAAACGAACTTTATTGAGAGGAATATTAGCATTTTCTGGAACTCGTAAGACAAATTCATTGTTTTCTACGGTAACATACTGATCAATCTCATGAATATCTGTTTGTGATAGTGCATTGCTAGATACTGATTGATTTGAGGAAGAAACAGTAGCCGCTTGAACAGGTTTCGTATCAATTATTGCAAAAGATAGACTAGCAAGCCCGACTATAATATATTTTTGTATTTTCATTATTTATCCCTTCTTTTCCTAACTCCAAATACAATCAAAAATATCAAACCAAAAACAAAACTATAAAAACTTACTGCATACATTGCCAAATCCCAATTCTCTTTTGAAAAATAAACCGAGATAAAATTGATAATTGCTAATCCAATAAATGCTATTGCCAAAACTAGCCATATTCTGTAGGGATGATTTTTGCTTATTAGTAAACCAATCCCAATGATTGCAGCCAATACTACTAAATCTATAATCATTTTTTGACCTCCATTTTTGATTTCATAATCACTATATCTTTTTGAGGCCTATATTTGCTATTAACTTCAAATTCGTTAGTTTTTTATTCAAATCCATTAAATAGAAAAAAGCTCCGCAAGCCACTAGCTTACGGAGTTTATTTAATCTAAACCACATTTTTTGAAAATTTCATCCACATGGCGCAAGTGATAATGATAATCAAAGGCATCATCAATGTCTTCTTTTGAAAGATAATTCATAATCTCACTGTTTTCCACAAGTGGACGGAATTGTTTTTGCTCGTTCCAAGATTCAGCAGTTAACTTTTGTACCATATCATAGGCTTTTTCACGCGATAAGCCCGCTTCATCAATTAGCTTTAACAACACTCTTTGTGAATAAATCAAACCATAAGTACGATCCATATTCTTGAGCATTGTTTCAGGGAAAACATCCAAATTAGTCAAAATTCTATTAAAGCGATGAAGCATATAGTCAACCGCAATTGTTGAATCAGGCAAAATAACACGCTCGGCACTAGAATGCGAAATATCACGTTCATGCCAAAGAGCCACATCTTCATAAGCTGCCACAATATGACCACGGACGACTCTAGCCATTCCACATAAGTTTTCTGAGCCAATTGGATTACGTTTATGAGGCATTGCTGAAGAGCCTTTTTGTCCAGCTCTGAAGTGTTCTTCAACTTCATGAATTTCACTACGCTGCAAGCCACGAATTTCTGTGGCCCAATTTTCAATACTAGTAGCGATTAAAGCAAGCATAGCAATATATTCAGCATGTAAGTCACGTGGTAAGACTTGACTTGTAATTGGTTGCTGAGTTAAGCCCAGTTGCTTCATGACACTAGTTTCAACTTCTGGTGGGACATTTGCAAAAGTACCAACAGCACCAGAAATCTTACCAGATTCCACACCTTTTGCTGCATGTTCGAAACGTTCAATATCGCGATTAATTTCGGCATACCAACGAGCCAATTTCAAGCCAAAAGTAGTAGGTTCAGCTTGCACCCCATGAGTGCGTCCCATTTCTACAGTGTATTTATATTTTCTAGCTTTTTCAGCAATCGTCTTTTTTAATTCGTGTAAATCTTGACGAATAATTTCATCAGCTTGCTTAAGCAGCACTCCTTGGGCAGTATCTACCACATCAGTTGAAGTCAGGCCAAAGTGAACCCACTTTTTTTCATCGCCTAAGCTTTCAGAAACAGTTCTAGTAAAAGCTACTACATCGTGGTGAGTCACTGCTTCAAGTTCAGCTACACGCTCAGCAGTAAAACTCGCATTTTTAGCAATTTTTTCTGCATCTTGCTTTGGCACCTCACCTAATTGCGCCCAAGCATTAGTGGCTGCAATTTCAACTTTTAGCCAAGCTGCATATTTATTTTCATCTGTCCAAACTTTGCCCATTTCAGGACGAGTATAACGTTCAAGCATAAATTACATTTCCCATGGATTTCTTAAAACGATAGTTTGCTCTCTATCAGGACCTACTGAAACGGTTACTAGAGGAAGACCTGTAACTTCTTCGATTCTAGCTAAGAATTTCTTAGCATTTTCTGGTAAGTCTTCGTATTTCTTAACCTGGGTAATATCTTCCTCCCAAGCAGGTAACTCTTCATAAACAGGCTTACATCTATATAATTCCTTTAAACTTGCTGGATAATAGTCAATCTTTTGACCATCTAATTCATAAGCAGTCGCAATTTTAACTGAATCAAAGCCTGAGAAAATATCAAGCAAGTTCAAACTCAAGCCATTGATTCCAGCTACGCGGTTTGCGTGACGAAGAGCAACAGAATCAAACCAGCCAACTCTTCTCGGACGTCCAGTAACAGTACCATATTCATGAGCAGTTTCACGAATTCTATCGCCGACTTCATCTAATAATTCAGTAGGAAATGGACCTGCACCAACACGTGTTGTGTAAGCCTTACATACTCCAATTACAGTGTTGAGACGGTTAGCGCCCATCCCGATTCCAGAAGCAATTCCGCCAGAGATAGTATTAGATGATGTAACAAATGGATAAGTACCCTCGTCAATATCAAGCATTACGCCTTGTGCACCTTCAAACAGAACTTTTTCATCATTATCAAGTGCATCGTTAACTAGGACTGAAGTATCAGTGACATACTTTTTCATCTTTTGACCAAATTCATAATACTTATCAAAGATGTCTTCGAATTTTAAGGCAGGTTTGCCATAAACTTTAGTAAATAATTCGTTTTTAACTTTTAAGTTAGCACGCAATTTTTCTTCAAAAGTGTCTTTTTCAAGCAAATCACACACGCGAATACCAATTCTAGAAGCCTTATCCATGTAAGTTGGACCGATACCATTTTTTGTAGTACCGATCTTGTTAGCCCCTTTGGCTTCTTCTTGATATTCATCTTGCTTAATATCGTAAGGCATGATGATGTGAGCACGGTTAGAAATTCTGAGCTTGCTAGTATCAATCCCGTTTTTTTCTAAGTTATCTAGTTCTTCAAACATAACTTCAGGATTGATAACGACACCATTACCAATAACTGCACCTTTTGAAGCTGCAAAAATTCCTGAAGGAATCAAGCGCATCTTGAAGTCTTTTCCATCAATTTCAATAGTATGCCCTGCGTTGTTCCCACCATTAGAACGAACTGCCATTGTGGCATCTTTACTCAAAAAGTCAGTAATCTTTCCTTTACCTTCATCGCCCCATTGGCTTCCTACAACTGCAACTGCTGTCATTTAAGTTCACCTCATAAAAATTAAAAAATCTCAAAACCGAAATCTAGTTTAACAATCCAAACTATGTAAGTCAATCATTTTCCGAACATTTTTAATATTCATTCCATGCAAAGTTCAACTTTATTCTTGACTTTTACTATTTTTACCCGTATATTAGCCTTTGTGATTTACAAATAGCGAGGTATTAAATTTGAGTAACTATTTCAGTATGGAAGCATTTGATTACGATGATATTCAACTAGTTCCAAATAAATGTATCATTAAAAGCCGAAGTGAAGCGGATACTAGTGTAAAATTTGGAAACCGAACATTTAAGATTCCTGTTGTGCCTGCCAATATGGAAAGTGTCATTGATGAAAACTTGGCTATCTGGCTGGCACAAAATGATTACTACTATGTAATGCACCGTTTTTATCCAGAAAAAAGAGCTGATTTTATTAAAATGATGCATGAAAAAGGCTTATTTGCTTCAATTTCAGTTGGAATTAAAGATAGTGAATATGACTTTATTGACTCTTTAGCAAGCCAAAACTTGGTACCTGAATATATTACGATTGATGTAGCTCATGGACATTCTGATTTTGTAATCAAGATGATTAAATACATCAAAGATAAGTTGCCAGATTCATTTTTAACAGCAGGTAATATTGCGACTCCTGAAGCAGTTCGTGAATTAGAAAATGCCGGTGCTGATGCAACTAAAGTTGGAGTCGGTCCTGGAAGAGCCTGCATCACAAAGCTCAAGACTGGTTTTGGAACTGGTGGTTGGCAATTAGCAGCACTTAGAATGTGTTCAAAAGCGGCAAGCAAGCCATTAATTGCAGATGGTGGAATCCGCCACAATGGTGATATTGCTAAGTCAATAAGATTTGGTGCAAGTATGGTGATGATCGGATCCCTTTTTGCAGGACATGAAGAGTCTCCTGGTAACATCATTAAAATTGACGGTAAGACTTACAAACAATACTGGGGTTCAGCTTCTGAAGTTCAAAAAGGAGCTTATCGCAATGTTGAAGGTAAGCAAATGCTCGTGCCATATCGTGATTCAATTAAAGATACTTTGCAAGAAATGCAAGAGGATTTACAATCTTCGATTTCTTATGCTGGTGGTAAAGATTTAAACTCTATTAGATTAGTTGACTATGTGATTGTTAAATCTTCCATCATGGATGGCGATAAATAAAGAACAAAAAATCTCACTGTTTTTTAAGCAGTGAGATTTTTGTTATGTCTTAAGTCAATTTAAAAGTTAACGATTACTCTAAATAGTGCAAATACTAATGCATAAGCAATTGCCAAAGATGCACTGTAAATTACTGCCCCATAGAACGGATCATGTATTACAGGCTCATTATCAGGATTTCCACGTAATGCTACAACAAATGAGCCTATGCTAAACAGTGCACAATATAGCATAAATAAGTTATAGCCACAGCTAATAATTCCTGAATTTACAGTAAATAATAAACAAATAAAGGCGATCACTGAAACAATAGTGTTGCAATTACTTGCTTGTGTGACACGGTTTACGTAGTACCAAAAGTTTCTTACAGTACCAAAAATAAATAAATGTCCGACCATCGAACACAAAATTGATACTACTTGGAATAATAGTAATAGTACAATCAAGCCAAACACTAAGTTAGTTATTTGAGCACCAAATAAACCAAAAATATGAATTCCAAATAAGGCATTCGCTAAAGAAGAGCCAGCAATTGCCATACCAATAAATAGCAAGGCATCTTCCCAAAGTAAGGTGATAATCCCATACCAAGGAGCAGCATCATCAGTACTATACATTGGATAACGCCATGATCTATAGATCCATTTCCAATAACCAATTTGCTGTGCAGCTAGCGGACTTGTTTCAACTTTACTAAGGTCTTCTCCACAATTTGAACAAAACTTTGCATTTTCAGGCATCTTTTGCCCACAATTTGGACATTTTTTCATTGTTCTTACCTCCTCATCATTCCTATAACATGTACCTTTATTATACCAAGTAGCCAGTTAAACAATAAATAATAGCCCTTATAGCACAAAAAAAGCGTTAGACCATTCGATCTAACGCTTAATTCTTAATTCAACATATTATCTGCATATGGTAATTCTAATGATGGATCAGCATTCAAATGCTCATCGCTAAATTTACCTGCATTATATAAATTATAGGCAGCTGCCCCAATCATAGCAGCGTTATCGCCACATAATTTAAGATCAGGCAAAATTACTTTTGGTTTAATACTTGCTGGTAATTTTTCAATTTCTTGATCTAAACGCTCACGTAGTCCGTGATTAGCAGCTACTCCTCCACCCAAGATAAAAGTTTTAGGTTGATATTCTTTAATAGCTCTAATTGTCTTATGACTTAAAACATCAACAACTGAAGCTTGAAAGCTTGCTGCTAAATCATACTTATTGAGCTTTTCATGGATTTGATCAGCATGATGACAAGTATTAATAAATGCACTCTTAAGGCCAGAAAATGAAAAGTCGTAATCATCATCTTCCATCATTGCTCGTGGAAAATGAAAAGTATCTTTTCCCTTATGTGCCCATTCATCAATAGTTTTTCCTGCTGGATAATTTACTCCTAACACACGACCTATCTTATCATAAGCTTCTCCAGCTGCGTCGTCACGCGTATCACCGATAATTTCAAAATGAATTGGATCGTGCATTAAAACAATTTCAGTATGCCCTCCTGAAACTTGAAGAGCCAAGGCTGGGTACTTAATTTCATCTTTAAGTTGCGCTGCCATAATGTGTCCCATAATATGATCAACACCAATTAAGGGAATTCCAGTAGCCATAGATGCAGCTTTAGCTGCACTTACTCCAATAAGTAATGCACCAACTAATCCTGGACCATATGTTACCGCAATTGCATCAATATCATTCCAAGTAACATTAGCTTGCTCTAAAGCTTCTTTAGTAATCTGAGTAATTACTTCAATGTGGTGGCGACTAGCAACTTCTGGTACCACTCCACCAAAGCGTTGATGACTTTTAATTTGAGTAGCCACAATTAGGCTTTCAATTTCTCGTCCGTTCTTAATTACAGCAGTTGAGGTTTCATCACATGAACTTTCAAATGCTAAAATTCGTACATCTTTTTTCGTCACTTTATAAATTCCTTCTTTTTAATATCGGACATTTTTAAAATCATGCTTAATGCATCAGCATGTTCAGTTATATAGTAATTTTTTCTAACAAAATTAGGCTTGAATCCCAATTTTGTATAAACGCCCTTGGCTTGTTCATTATCGGTTCGAACTTCTAATGTCATTTGCACAGCATTATTTTTTTGTGCTAGTTGGATCATCAACTTTAACAAAAATGTTCCAATTCCTTGATGCTGATAAGCGGGCTTGACTGCAATATTGGTAATATGCCCTTCTTGAGCTTGCAAGCGCATCCCAATAAAGGCAACCAAAGTCGAACCTTCATAAACCACTAAATAAATGGAATTACTATGCTTTTGAAGTTCATTTTTAAAAGAAAACTTATTCCAAGGAGTTCTTCCTGAATAAACTTCTTGCTCCAGCACCAATAAATCTGAAATGTTTTCGTCACTTGCCTTCATAATCTGCAGAGTCTGACTATTTATTCGAAGAGCAAATGGCGTAAAGGATAGGTCAATCTTTTCCGGATGAAAAAAATAATTAAACTTCTTCCACATAGTCGCTATCAGATCCATAAGCTTTACCTGTCTTTTTATGCCAATCTAATTCAGCTTGTGTTCTACGTAAATATTTTGGAATCATTTTATCTGGATCAACGGGTTTCTCATGTAAGGCGAGAAGACCAATATTTTTAGCAGAAACTTGATTTGCTTGTTTACTTTGAGCAAAATTGTCGCTAGCTAATAGTTCATGGATTTCGTCAGTATATTTATCAATAGCACTACCGACAAAGATTATCTTTTGATTATTAGCGACACTTTTTGTTTGCTTCATCAATTCATCAATATGATAATGCCCATCTTCAACTAAATTCTTAACTTGGCCATTTTCTTTAATATAGACGCCCGCAAAGAAATTTTTATTTCTTGCATCAAGCTCTGCGACAATTACACCATCTTCTTGCACACCTTCAGCTAAAGCTGCTAGTGTAGAAACTCCTACTAATTCTTTATTTAAAATCGAACTAAACATTTTAGCAGTAGTGATGCCAATTCTAAGTCCCGTATATGAGCCCGGTCCCTGAGCAACCGCAAAACGATCAATATCTTTTAAGGTTAAATTATTTTCTTTTAAAATTTGACTAATCATAGGATCCAAATGTTCACTATGATTTCTTTGATCTTCTTCATTTTTTTCAGCGATTAGTTTAGTATCATCACTTATTGCAACACTTAAATGATTAGTTGCAGTTGTCATACTTAAGATCTTCATTAAGATTTTCCCTTTACAAATAAAATTACTTTTTTATTTTAACACGTTGCAGCGCATTTAAAACAAGGTAGATAACAATCATTTGTACCCACGGAACAATTAGTTCTTTCACTACTCTAGCCAAAAAGGCTGCCTTTAAATTTAAACCATATAACAAATGAAGCCAGTAGGTATTGAGCAAAACATTTACAATTGCGGTCACAAGAAGTGTTGCCACAATAATTCTCCATATTTTAATCGGCTGCTTATAAAAAAACACCCCATAAATTAAAGCTGCTAACATAGCCGATAAAGTAAATCCCGGGAAAAAGCCGCCTTCTACCCCAAAGATTGCTGACATAAGTAAGTCGCTAACTCCAGCCCCAATTGCACCCCAGAGCGGGCCAAAATAGTAGCCTAATAAAGTTAATCCAATAAAACCCAAACCTACCTTTAAGTAAGCTGGGCCAATTTGAAGCTTTTGAAGAACGATATTAATAGCAACTAATAAAGCTAAAATCACTAGATCCTGCAGATTTAAACGAAGTTTAGTCTCACTCATTGGACTCACACTTTCTAAAAAAGCATGACCTAGGTCATGCACTATTTTATATATCTTTCCATTTCAATTCAGCCAAGGCACAAGTATCTTCGCTGTGTGATATCAGATGATATGAAATCAAATTATCATTATCTAATTTTAACTTAGATTGTGCAGTTTGACCATACTTTACTTCCTTTTTGAAAGTAATATCAATTTCTGTTAACTTATGACTATTCAGAAATTCGCGATCTAAACTATCAATAATCCAGTCAAAATAGCGACTATTAGTTAAATGATGATTTGTATCTAAATCATAGTAACGAACAGTATACTGTTTTTGATCTTCATAATCATTTATCTTTCTTAAACGTTTAAATCGTGGCATTTTCTTAAGCTCTTGATTATCAAAGGCTTGCATTAATTCAGGATTTGCTTCAACAATCTTACGCTTTTTCAAATCTAAGATAACCCATTGACTTTTAACATCAATAATTTGATCATCGTTTGCATCAAATGCCCCAAAATCACGATATTCAAAAAAGCGATTATAACCACTGGCATTAGTCGTAAAAGTGATCTCTTCACCTGCTTTAGGCAAACGTTTGATATCAAAATGATAGTCCACTACAACCCAGCCTAATCCTTTTTTTAAGAAATCGCCAATCCCGGCCCCACCGTCAGTTAATTGATGGTTGGAAGTTTCCATCATAAAATTAATTAATGCTGGTAGTTTTAGGTTCCCATTTTCATCTGCATCACTATATGTAATTAGGTGCTTTTGTTTATAGATTGCCATGATTCACCTCAATTTTGATGATACTTATCATACAGTTCATTCTTAGAAATATTATTTTCTTTAGCAACTTTTTTTATTGCATCTTTTTTACTGATATCTTGTTTTACTAGTTCATTCACTTGATCAATTAATTCTGACCAAGATAGAGTTTTTTCTTCTTCGGTATTTGGAGAAACTAAAACTACAAATTCCCCCCGCGGATCGTTTTCTTCAAAATAATCTACAACTTCTTTAATTGAACCGCGAACAAATTCCTCATGAATTTTTGTTAACTCTCTAGCACAAACAATCTGGCGAGAATCTTCAACTGCCTTGGCTAATGTCTTCAAGGTCTTTTTTAAGCGATGCGGTGCTTCATAGAAAATCGAAGTAGCATCCGAAGCTGCCATCTTTTCAAAAAATGGTGCCTGTTCACTGCTTTTTCTTGGCAAAAAACCATAATACGTAAACGGTTGTGCATCAAATCCTGAAGCAATTAAAGCAGTCGCAAAAGCAGAAGGGCCAGGTAGTGGCACAATTGGAATATCATTTTTGATACATTCTTGCACTAGAATATATCCTGGATCTGAAATAACCGGCATCCCTGCATCAGAAATTTCAGCAATATCTTTGCCCGACTTTAAAATCTTAATTAACTCTGGTGCTCTTTGTTTAGAATTATATTTATGAAAAGATAACATGTGGTTGTGCACACCAATTTTTTCTAACAAGATCCCACTAGTGCGAGTATCTTCAGCTGCAATATAATCCGCTTCAGTCAAAATGCGTTTAGCACGCAAAGTAATATCTTCTAAATTTCCAATTGGAGTTGGCACCAAATACAAATGACCAACTTTATCATCTTTAAAACTACGCTGTATCTGCATTTTATTTCCTTTGTGGTTTTTGACCGTGATTTACAAAATTATCTAAAATATCTAAGCAAAACATGCAATCTTCTCCTGCATCACGGTGGGATCCATAATACATGTTACAAATATGATATCCAGAATTATAAATATTTCTAAGTGACTTAAGGCCAGCCTGCGATTTACCAACAGGATTTTCAGCTTTTTTATCTAATTTGGCAATTTTTTCTCTTAGTAGTTGATTCTCTACTTTTAATTCTGTGTTTTCTTTTAAGATATCAAGCATATCGTTTTCTAAACCAGACACAGTCTTAGTCATTGCTTTTAAACTTTGTTGTAATTGTGATAATTGTGAAAATGGATCCAATATAGCGCACCTACCTTTTACTAAAAATTCAAAATTAAATAATCTAAACAGTTTATAAAACTAACATTGCTTGAATACATCTTATCGATTTGCATAAGTATATCTAACAAATGAGTATTTTCTTGTATGCTTTTATTTTGCCTAAGAGCTTCAAGACTTAAATTTTTTAGCCAATAAAAGACAAACTTTTGCTTGCCACTAGTTGCATTTTGAGCCAAATGATAAGCCCTAACAAAGGCTAATTCATTATGTTCAAACAATTCTTGATATAAATACTTAACTTCTTGTTTTAACGAATCGAGATTACCTAATTCCTCAATCTCATCGCTTGTCAAACCGTACTCAAGTAATTGACCAGTTTGAGAATCAACCTTCTCATTTTCAAAACTAATAATCTGCGTGCGAGAGCGTACAGTAGGCAAAATTTGATTTTCATTAGTAGTAATTAAGATAGTTACAACAGGTGCAACTGGTTCTTCAAGCAAGTTTAACAAAGCGTTATTAGCAGCTAAGGTTAGTTTTTCTGCATTCTTGATAAAGAAAAAGCGTCTAGTACCTTCAACCGGACTTTTTGAGAGTTCTTGTTTTAAAGGGCGTACTTGATCAATTGATAAGCTCTGTTTTCCATTAGAATCTACTAAAAAAACATCAGGATGGTTACCAGTTAAGATTCGCTGACATTCATTACATGTGCCATCAGGCTTATTTTCACCATTACAGTTAAATAAGCACGCCAGCCAATAAGCAGTCGCAAGACCCTTTTTTTGCATTGGGTCGACAAATAGATAGGAATGAGCGATCTTTTTATGGGTATACGCATCCTTTAAAAATTCAGCTTGCTGTTTACCTACGTCTTTTAAATTAATCATTAGAAATGTTCAAATGCCTCTATTGGCAATACAAAAACTGTGGCTCCACCAACAGTGACTTTTACCGGTTGACTTATCATTGAAGTGCCTGCAGCATCCATGTTCATATTCGGGGAAACATATTGTTCACGAGTGTGAGAAGATTTTTTGATAATTGAAATGACATCATTTACTTTTTCATCTTCAATCCCAATGATAAAAGTAGTATTACCCTCTCTTAAAAAGCCACCGCTAGTGGCTAATTTAGTAGCGCGGATGCCTTTTTCAATAAACTGTCTAGCTAATGCATTTGCATCTTTATCTTGTACAATCGCAAGAATCAGTTTCATATAATCAAATCCTTACTTAAAAATCTCTGGCAATTGTTTTCTTATTATTTTAACACTTTGGGCAACCACATCAGTAATTGACGCGCTAGCATCTACAACTTTAATTCTTTCAGGATACTGTTTTAAAAGTTCTTGGTATCCTTGATAAACTTTCTCATGAAAAGCTAAACGTTCTTGTTCTAAACGATCTTCTGCATCAGGACGTAATTTCTTTATTCTTGCCAAACCTTCAGCAGGATCAATATCAAAAAACAAAGTTAAATCCGGATTTAAATTATTTGTCGCAAAATCGTTTATTGCCTTAACCTCTTTAATCCCTAAATCTCTTCCCACTCCTTGATAGGCAAGCGAGCTATCAATATAACGATCTGAAAAAATGATCTTATTGGCCTTTAAGGCAGGCTTAATTACTTCATTGACGTGTTGACCGCGCTGAGCGGCATAAAGCAAAGCTTCTGTGCGATCATCCATTTCTTTATTATTAGGATCAAGAATGATATCTCTAATCGCCTCAGAAATTTTTGAACCACCAGGCTCACGTGTGACAATCACGGGATACTTAACCTGACTTGGAAAAGTCTTCATAATCTCATTAATAATAGTTGTCTTACCGGCTCCATCTGGACCTTCAAATGTAATAAAATATCCGCTCATTTTTTCCCTCCAAATGGAATTGTACTGTAAACAAATAATTAAAAACAGTCTTGTAATTTTCTTTTAGATAAAGTTTACAAAAAAATGGCCCACCAAAGATGGGCACATTTTATTGTGTGATTACACTATCAGAACTACTAGATTTGGTATTTCTTCTGCGAGCTTCCTCATAAAGAAAATTATATTTGGCATGTAAAATTTTATTGGCAATTCGATTATCCGCTGAATAATCGACTGTTGTTTGATCAAACATTTTTTGATTTGCTAGTTGCTTTTGAAGCCGAGAGATCTCTTCAATTAGCATCTCATCTCCCAGCTTTTTTATTTTATT
This sequence comes from uncultured Lactobacillus sp., assembly GCF_947367085.1. Taxonomy (GTDB): domain Bacteria; phylum Bacillota; class Bacilli; order Lactobacillales; family Lactobacillaceae; genus Lactobacillus. The sequence goes on from NZ_CANBCP010000011.1 coordinate 48,660, forward strand.
TCTATGTCCAATCATAGTGTCGTTCTCCCTTGTACAGCTCTTTTGAGTGTGATTGCATTTGCATATTCAATATCACTTCCGACAGCTAACCCGGCAGCTAAACGCGACACCTTAATTCCTGCTGGCTTAATAAGTTTACTAATATACATCGCAGTCGATTCGCCTTCAGGAGTGGAGTTAAGAGCCAAAATAATTTCCTTAACATCATCATTTTTTTGTAAACGTGTAATTAAACTCTTGATGTTAATTTCTTCTGGTCCTATCCCATCCATTGGTGATAACACCCCATGTAAGACATGATAAAGCCCATTATAATCGCCCATTTCTTCAAAAGCCATTACATCTTTTGGTTGTTCAACAACCATAATTGTTGATTGATCGCGATCAGGATTACGACATATTTCACACGGATCGCTCTCAGTTATGTTTCCACAAATTGAACACGAATGTAGATCGCTTTTAACTTGTAGTAATGATTTTGAAAAATCACTCACATCTTCTTGTGGCATATCTAGCGTATAAAAAGCCAAACGAGTGGCCGTTTTTTCACCAATACCTGGTAGTTTCATATAACTTTCAATTAAACGTGCAATCGGTAATGGATATTGCATTTTACATCAAACCTTTAGTGTACTTACCCATCGAAGCTTGCGTAGCTTGTTCTACTTCATTAATTCCTTTATTTACTGCGTCAATTACTAAATCTTGCAGCATATCAGGATCATCAGGATCAATAGCTTCTTTATTGATCTTTAAATCTTTCAACTTACGATCTCCACTAAAAGTAGCAACAACTAAATCATCTGCAGATTTTCCAACAAATTCTTGAGTAGACAAGTTGGCTTGTTCTTGCTCCATTTGTTTTTGCATTTTCTTAGCTTGTTTAATCAAATTTTGCATATTGCCCATACCCATTGGGCCAAAATTAGGTCTCTTACTCATTTTTATCTCCTTATATATTATTCATCTTTTATTGTAACTAAGTCACCAAAAAGTTCTTTTGCTTTATCGACTACCTGCTTTTTTTCTTCAGCAGTTACTTGACTTGCTTCGTCTTTTTGGGCTTCTTGCTCTTTTTGCTCAATCTTTTTTAGCTTTTTTGCAAGCAATTCTTCTTTATGACTTGCAACGAACTCTTTTCTAACTTGCATCCAAGAAGAATCAGCTACTAAAACAATATCATAATTATGCTTTGTCAGCGTTGCAATATTAGATTCCAATTCATTGATTAGGCTATTATCTTTATTTGCTCGTTCGAACCAAAGCTCATATTTACATTTTAAAACAACTTGCTTGTCGCTCGCAGCTACAGGCTCTAAAACTCCTAAAACTGCCTTTTTTGATACTTCAAGCATAGACAGTAAATCTGGCCAAATATCTTTAATAGTCGCAATATCTTGTTTAGTTGCATTTTCCAAGACATGGTAGACTTGCTTACGGTTATTTTCTTGAGAAGCTTTAGTATTAGTATTGAGCTTCTTTTTAACTGGCTTTTGTTCTTGAACTGGTGCTGAAGTAGGTTCCGTAACTTTTTTATTAGATGGTTTAAAGCTATCTTGAATTTTACCAGAGAAGTTACTATTAGTTGATAATTTTGAATTTTGACTAGTCTTTAATAAACTATCAACTTGTTGCTTTAATTCTAAAAGTTGCTTTTTTAAACTAGCGACTTCACTTGGACTCTGGACAACTTGCTTATCAGAGATTGAACTTACCATATCTTGGCTAGCTTTAACGATAAAGACATCAAGCGGGATCTGCTGCTGGTTAGTGTAGCGTAAGTCATTTAAAGCTTGATTAGCTAAATCAACGATTTTAAAGAACCTCTCACTTGCAACAGTTTTAATTTTTTCTTGATAATCTTCAATAAAAAAGGTCTGATCCTCATTCCCCTTTAAAGTAAGCATTACTTTAACAGATAGGGCAATAATTTCATCCAAAATATTTTTAGTTGAAGCACCATTATCAAGTAACTGCTTAACTATTTCCAAGGCTTGGTCTGTTTTTTGGTCAGTCAAAGCCAAGAGTAAATTTTCGATTTTTTCTTGATCAGCAAAACCAGTGATCTTCAAAGCATCTTCATATCTGATTGAGTCTTGATCATAAGACAAAATCTGATCCAAGATACTTAAAGCATCCCTCATCCCACCATCAGCTACTTGAGCGATAATATTTAAAGCTTTAGGTTCAAAATCTACTTTTTCTTGCTCCAAGATATAACTCATTCGCTTAACCAGATCTTGTTGATCAATACGTTTGAAGTTATAACGTTGAGTTCTAGAAATAATAGTTGCCGGAACCTTTTGTAGCTCAGTCGTAGCTAAAATAAATACTACATGTTCCGGTGGCTCTTCCAAAGTCTTTAACAATGCATTAAATGCCCCCATTGAGAGCATATGAACTTCGTCAATGATATAGACTTTATACTTTCCTTGAGTTGGCGCATATTTTACCTTATCACGAATCTCACGAATTTCATCAACGCCGTTATTTGATGCAGCATCTATTTCAATGATATCGTTCATCGAACCTTGATCGGCTGCTTTACAATTTTCACACTCATTACAAGGCTCACCATCTTGCAAATTTGTACAATTCAACGCTTTTGCAAAAATCTTAGCACACGATGTCTTACCAGTTCCTCTAGGACCTGCGAATAAAAAGGCATGTGAAATCTTTTGACGCTTGATCGCATTCTTTAGTGTATCTGTAATTGCTTCTTGTCCCACAACTGCATCAAATGTGCGTGGTCGCCACTTACGATAAAGTGCTTGATAAGCCATTTTTATCCCCTTAGTAAAAAAACTCCTAACTCTTTAAAAGAGCTAAGAGCGATGTTTAAAGTCTCAAAAAAAGGCACATGCCCAAGCAACCTTAGTGCTGCTACCTTCCGGTCCTGACACGATTCAGAAGAAGGACATTGCCCACAGAAAAGTTTACCATATTTATCTGCTGCATACAACATACATCATGCATTATAATGCATGCATCTATTCTTGATTCAGTTCTTTCTTTGCCTGCTTTTCAAGCTTTTGCTTTTGCCGAATTTCTCTAAAAAAAGATCTCAACATTTCCACAGATTGATCCTTATATAATCCCCCAAAAACCTGTGGATGATGGTTAAACTTATCCACAGTGAATAAATTTACGACAGTACCTGCTGCTCCTGCTTTTTGATCGAAAGCTCCGTAATAAACCTCTTTGATACGCGAATTAATGATTGCACCAGCACACATTGGGCATGGTTCTAAGGTAACAAACAAGCTGCAATCAACTAGACGCCATGAATTTAAGTTTTGGCAAGCTTGCCTGATCGCAATCATTTCTGCATGCTGGGTAGAATCTTCATCTAATTCTCGCCGATTATAACCGCGTCCAATAATATTTCCTTCATTATCCACAACAATAGCACCAATTGGAACCTCGCCTTGTTTCTGGGCAATTTTAGCTTGCTCAAAAGCAGCATTCATATATTTTTCCTTTTGCTCTTTAGTTAACATGTTTTTTCCTCTTTATCTACTACATGCTATTTTAACAAAAAGAAAAAGCTAGCGTCTTGGCTAGCTAAAATAAAAAGCCAGCTCTAGTCTGACTTTCGCTAATATTCAAATTTAAGATCTCTTCTTCAAAGTATAGGATTGAATAAAATACCATGCAGAACCAGCAAAATAGATTAATGCTAAACCAGTAGCGCCAAAAACGGCATTTCCATTAATCGCTACTAAAACTAAGCTGATAGTAGCAATTAGAACAATTAGCGTCAAAATAATATTAATAACTTTCATAGTAATTCTTCTTTCATTCTTCTGAATACGCTTACATTATAACATCAGTTATCAATATTTTCTATATTGACGCTTTAAAATATAGCATTGATATATATGAATACAATACTAATATATTAATTATTTCTGCTAGCTAAGATATAGTAGCCTTTATCTCTAGTTAGAATTTCGCAATTCCCATAGACCTCTGTCATTAACTTTTTAGCACTAGGAGCACCTTGCTTTTTTTGAATGACAGCAAGAACCAACCCATCCTTAACCAAAAAGTCTTTAGCTCGAGAAATAATTTCATCCACTACTTTTTTGCCTGCCCTAATTGGTGGATTGGTAAGAATTAAGCCAAAATTTCTTTTATCCACTTGTGTATAAATATCAGATTCGTAAATATCGACATTATCAATATTATTTAATTGTGCATTTCTTTTAGCTAAATCTAGTGCACGTTCATTAACATCAACCATTTGCACTTCTTGCTGCGGCCAAAATCTAGCAGCAAATAAGCCAATAGGTCCATAGCCACATCCCACATCTAAAATCCCTTCATTAGGGAAAGATTGGCCTTTCATAGCTTTAATTAAGACACCTGACCCATAATCAACTCTCATTTTTGAAAATACACCTGCATCGGTATAAAACTTTAAGTCAATATCATCAATGCGGTAGTGGACTAAGTGTTCATCATGCTTGCTATTTGGATTAGCAGCAAAGTACATTTGATTTTTTTCATTTGTCATCTTTATCACCTTACTTCTCATTAAACATTATATATATTTTACTTTCACTTTTTTAGTTTTATAATAAGAAAGAGTAAAATAATTAGGAGAAATTTTTATGGATATATCG
>NZ_CANBCP010000012.1 GCF_947367085.1 uncultured Lactobacillus sp.
GACCTTTATCGTGCCACCCACCAAAGCACTCCTTCTAAAAGATTAATGGCACCAATTACTCACTTTAGTGCAGAAATCCAGGATCCAAATAATATTTCTGAAACTATATCTAATGCTATTGAAGCAACACAAGGTGCAAGAAAAGGGGCCGCTTTTATCAGCTTGCCTCAAGATATTGACGATAGCATTGTTACCGAAAAGCCACTTCCAGTATATTCAAAACCTAAGATGGGGCCAGCAGATTTAAATGATCTCACTAAATTGGCTGATTTGATCAAATTAAGTAAATTACCGGTAATCTTGGTAGGTCAAAGGGCTGGTGACGAAAAAACCACTCAAGCTTTACGAAAGTTACTTGAAAATTACTCGTTTCCTGTTGTTGAAACTTATCAAGCAGCTGGTGTTATTTCTCGTGAGTTAGAAAAGCGATCATACTTTGGCCGGGTAGGATTATTCAGAAACCAAGTAGGTGATCGTTTGCTTGCCAATAGTGATTTAGTAATCACTATTGGTTATGATCCAATTGAATACGAACCTCGTAACTGGAATAAAGAAGGTAAGCTGAGAATTGTCAACTTAGATACAGTACCTGCTCAAATAGATAATAACTTTACACCAATTATGCAGCTTGTTGGAAATCTTGCTTCAAGTATTGATCAATTAAGCAATCGTTTAGAAGGATTTACTTATCCTGTAGTATCAAATGACCTACTTGCTAACTTTAAAGCGGAACTTGATAAGGATAAAACGCATGCAATGCCTGCAAATGGTAATTTGAATCATCCGTTAGCAATTGTTCGAGCCATTCAAGAAAATGTGAATGATGACATGACAGTTTGCTTAGATGTGGGTTCACATTATATCTGGATGGCTAGACATTTTAGATCATATCAGCCACATCATTTATTAATTAGTAATGGAATGCAGACGCTTGGTGTTGGTCTTCCTTGGGCAATCACTGCCGCTTTACTTAAACCAGAAACGAAATCAGTAGCGGTTTGCGGTGATGGTGGATTTATGTTTTCAGCAGCTGAATTATCTACTGCTGTTGAGCATAATTTAAACATCGTAGTTGTTGTTTGGAATGATGGTGGTCATTACGATATGGTACGTTTCCAAGAAGAAATGAAATATGATGATAATGCAGGAGTAAAATTCGGAGAGGTTGATTTAGTCAAATTCGCTGAAAGTTTCGGTGCTACTGGCTTAAGAGTAGATAAACCTGAAAACTTGAACAGTGTTATGAAAAAAGCATTTAGTATTCAAGGTCCAGTTGTCGTAGACGTACCTGTAGACTACTCGCATAATCAACAACTCGCCGCTCATTTAATTGATTCACAATTAGGATAAGGAGAAATCGATGAATACTTTATATGAACACAGTACACTTGCTTCATTAATGGCTGGTAATTTTGATGGTACGATTACGTTAAAGGACTTGCTCACTCACGGCTCATATGGGTTGGGAACTTTCAGTGGCTTAGATGGCGAAGTGATAATTTTAGATAACGAAGTTTACCAAGCGACTTCAAGTGGTAAAGTTAATCATATTACTGATATGAATACTAAATTACCATTTGCCTCTGTTCACTTTCCAAAAGATTTAATTGAATTAAGTCCAGAAAATGCTGACTTTAATTATGTCAATCAAACTTTGGTCAAAGAGCAAAAACTACAAAATGTCTTCGCAGCAATTCAACTAAAAGGAAGTTTTCCCTTTTTGCACACTAGAATTGCGCCTAAACAAGAAAAACCTTATCCTAGTTTACTTGAAGTAGCTCAAAATCAACCTGAATTTACATTTGAAGACCTTACTGGAACAATTATTGGTTACTATGCCCCGGCAATTTTTGGCAGCGTTACTGCTAGCGGGTGGCATTTGCATTTTATCAGCGATGATCATCAAATTGCGGGTCATGTGTTAGATTTTAAGGCGGAAAATTTAAGTGGTAATCTAGAAATTTTTGATACCTTACAGCAGCATTTTCCAATCAATGATTCAGATTTTCGTGATTCAGAGGTTGATTTAGCTTCAGTTAAAGAAGGTATTGAAAAATCAGAGGGTTCTTCAAATAAATAAGTTCAGATTTACACCATAAATAGAATTTATCCTAGCATTCAAAAGACTAAATTCTTTAGTAGGTCGCAATGACCTATAATTCTTTGTGGAATAGATGTAGTTTAAAAATAATAGCTATAACTTTTAGCTATATCTGCATTAAGTAAATAAGTATTAGAAATAATGCTTTAAAAGACTACACTAAAAGATGCGTAAACAGTAAGAATCTAGGAGTGTCATATGGAAAAAACAATTGAAGATAAATACTTTGAAGGTGAAAGAATTCTTTATGGACTTAAAGACGCTCGCTTAGCGAGAGTTACTTTTGGAAAGGGAGAATCACCTTTAAAAGAAGCGGTAAATATTGAAATTAAAGACTCTATTTTTACATGGAAATACCCACTTTGGTATGATCAAAATGTTACCATCGATAACACAACTTTTGAAACCATGTCGCGTAGTGGAATTTGGTATACCAAAAATATTACTGTTACGAATTCTGCCTTGCAAGCTCCTAAGCTTTTTAGAAGAAGTAGTGATATTACTTTAGATAATGTGCATTTTAGCGACGCTCAAGAAACAATGTGGACTTGCAAGGATATTAAGATCACTAATAGTCAAGTTAATGGTGATTATTTTGGAAAAGATAGTGAAAATATTTATTTAGATAATGTAAGTGTGATCGGTAATTACGTTTTTGACGGTGCGAAAAATATTGAAGTACATAATTCAACTTTTGTTTCAAAAGATGCCTTTTGGAATTGTGAGAATGTAACGATTTATGATTCAACAATTGATGGTGAGTATTTAGCTTGGAATACGAAGAATCTCACTTTGATCAATTGTCGAATTGAAAGTGATCAAGGTTTAAATTATATAGATAACCTTGTTATCAAAAACTGCAGCTTTTTAAGAACTGATCTAGCCTTTGAATATGTTTCTAATATGGATGTCGAAATAAACAACAAATTAGATAGTGTTAAAAACCCAATTTCAGGAAAAATCAAGATCCCTCAAATAGGTACTCTAATTATGGATCCTAGAAAAATTGATCCAGCCAAAACTGAGATTATTTGTGACAAGATCGATCAAAAGTTAGATAGTTCTGATAATAATCAACTAGCTAAGGATTAAAAAATGGAAAAATTTGATTTTGAAACTGTGCCTGATCGCACAAAAACCGATTCAGTTAAATGGAATATTAAAAAAGATCAGTTGCCAATGTGGATTGCGGACATGGATTTTAAGACTGCACCGGCAATTATTGATGCAATGAAAGAGAAGATTGAACTAGGTGCATTTGGCTATGAATGGCCCGGTGATGATTATTTCGATAGTGTCAGTTATTGGTTGAAATCTCAACACAACGTGCAAGCGGATAAAAAGTGGATGATTTTTACTACTGGAGTTGTGCCTGCAATCTCATCTATTGTTCGCCATGTTTCCAATATTGGCGATAATGTTTTAGTTCAAGAACCTGTTTATAATATTTTTTATAATTCAATTGAAAATAATGGGCGTCATGTCTTATCTAATGATCTTGAATTTGATGGGAGTAATTACCATATAAATTGGGATGATTTAGAAGAAAAGCTAGCTAATCCACTTACAACTTTAATGATTTTTTGTAATCCTCATAATCCAATTGGGAAAGTTTGGTCAAAACAAGAAGTTGAAAAAATTGCAAATCTTTGTCACGAGTACAATGTAGTTTTACTTTCTGATGAAATTCATGGAGATTTAGTACGACAAGGATTTGACTATACTCCAAGTTTTAGTGTGACTGATGATGAAAATAAAAAGATTATTTCTCTCATATCCCCAAGTAAAACTTTTAACGTAGCAGCTTTGCATGCCGCAACTGCAATCATTCCTAATGAGACTTTACGTAATATTGTAAATCGCGACCTTAATAGTGACGAAGTAGCTGAGCCAAATTTATTGGCAATTCCAGCTACGATTGCCGCCTATAAGCAGGGTGAATCTTGGCTTGCCGCTTTAAAACAACAATTACGTGAAAACTTTGAGTACGTAGCAGATTTTATTAAGCAGAATATTTCTGATATCAAAGTAGTAAGTGGGAATGCAACATATTTGATGTGGCTTGATGTTGAGGCATTTTGTGATAATTCAGATCAGTTGCAGAAGTTTTTGGTAGATAAAACTGGTCTCATCTTATCTAGCGGAAGCGTTTATCGTGGAAACGGCAATCAATTCTTACGGATGAATTTGGCATGCCCCTTAGACTTAGTTAAAGATGGTATGAAGCGCTTGCAAAAAGGTATTAAATTGTATCGAAAAACTATTTGAAAAAGTATATACTTTATTTGAGGTGATTTTTTATGGAACCAATATTTTTAACTCCTTACTTTCGTCCAAAAATCTGGGGTGGACGTAAATTAAATACAGAATTAGGTTATAAAATTCCTGATGGAAAAGTCGGAGAAGCTTGGGTAATCTCTGGTTATAAAGATGATGCATCTACTGTAACTCAAGGACCATACAAGGGTATGACTTTGCGCGACCTTTACTTAAAGCATCCAGAATTGTTTGGTAATCCTAAAGCTAAAGAGTTTCCATTATTAGTTAAATTCTTAGACGCTAATGACAACTTATCAGTGCAGGTACACCCTGATGATGACTATGCTCGAGTACATGAAAATGATTCTGGTAAAACCGAGAGCTGGTATGTTCTTCATGCAGAACCAGGTGCAAAATTAATTTATGGTCACAATGCCAAGTCTAAAGAAGAATTAGAAGATTGGATCAAAAATGGCAAGTGGGACAAGTTATTTAGATATGTTCCAGTTAAAGAAGGAGACTTCTTATACGTTCCAGCTGGTACGGTTCATGCTTTAACTAAGGGAATCATGGTTATTGAAACCCAACAATCTAGTGATGTTACTTATCGTTTATATGACTGGGATCGTGTTGATAAAAAGACTGGTAAGAAACGTGAACTTCACATCAAACAATCACTTGATACAATACAAGTTCCACACAAGGATCCGAAATTAAACATCACTCATGAAACTGTTGGCGATGCTAAGATTACTACATTAGCCCAGCCACCAGTTTCTCCTCATTTTTATTTGTGGCAAATCGATGTAAATGGTATATTTAATTGGACACTAGATGATCATCCATATCTTTTAGTTTCTGTCATTAAAGGAAATGGAAAATTCAGTGCAGATGGAAAGGACTATAATATTAAGTTAGGAACTAACTTTATCATTCCGAATGAAATAAAGAAATTCAGCTTTAGCGGAGATAATTTGAGATTAGTTATTTCTGCCCCAGGCAAAGAATAAATTTGAATATTTAGAAAGGAAGCCAAATGATTTATCTAGCTTGTGGTGTAATAATGCTTGCAATAGGAGTCATCTGGCTTTTTTCGCCTGCTAAGACTCCGAATCGAATGTATGGATATTTGTCATATTTAGCAACCGTCAATAAGGCTAGTTTTGCATATGCACAAAAGTGGGCAAGAAATTACCTGATTTTGTTTGGTAGTATTCAGACAATCCTTGGTCTAATTATTCATGCTCTGAACTGGGACAGGTACTTTATATTGTGGCTATTGACTTTTTATCTGTTCATTTTAGCGCCTATAATTTTAACTGAAAAGAAATTACAAGAGTTTCTCAAAAAACGTGGTGAGTTACCCCATGATTATGTGGAACCCGATCAGATTAAGCACCAAAAGGTAAAAGGATTTAGAGATAAAAAATGAATATTTTAATGGTTGAAGATGATAATTCCGTAGCAGAAATGATGAAGATGTTTTTTGCTAAGGAAGATTGGAATGTCGATATTGCAGAAGATGGCATCCAGGCAGTAGAAGAATTTAAGAAAAATAAAAACAAGTACGATATTATCACCTTGGATTTGAATTTACCCAAAAAAGATGGGATGCAAGTAGCTAAGGAAATTAGAGAAATATCTAAACAAATTCCGATTATCATGCTTACAGCAAGAGATTCAGAATCCGATCAAATTTTAGGTTTGGGTATTGGAGCTGACGAATACGTGACTAAACCATTTAGTCCTTTGGCTCTCATTGCCCGAATTAAGGCACTTTATCGTCGTAGCAATATGGATGGTCAAAAAGCTAGCTCGAATAGGAATTATGATGTTATTACCAATCACCTCAAGATCTCAAAAGATCGTCGAGAAGTTTTGTTTGATGATAATGTAGTCGAAGGATTGACCCCAAAAGAATTTGATTTATTACTTACAATGGCTAAAAAGCCAAAACAAGTATTTTCACGTGATAAGTTACTCGAATTAGTATGGGGATATGAATATTTTGGAGAAGAAAGAACTGTTGATGCCCATATTAAAAAATTACGTCAAAAACTAGAAAAAGCTGGTCCACAAGTTATCCAAACTGTGTGGGGCGTAGGCTATAAGTTTGATGACTCTGAGGTGTAATTCTTGAAACTCTTTTATCAGCAAATGCTTGGCTTTTTGTTAATTATTTTTACAAGTGTAACCATTATTGGATATGCTTCAATTAACTTTGCCACTAATCAAGCTTATGAACAAAGTTATAGTCGTTTGGAAGGTTACGCCCATTCGTTAGAACAACTTGCATTGTCAAAAAAGAATCCCGATGGAGAAATCGATCCCAAGTTTTTGGATAATTTACAAGTTGTGATGCAAGGTGAGGATACAACTTTACGCATCTTCTCAAAGAATAATCGCCTAGTTTATCCCCGTTCACCGATGAAGTGGAGTTTGCCAGAGAGTTATTTCAAACGCCTGAAAAAAGATGAGACAATTCAGATTCAAAACGATCATAAGTCAAGTCAGATGACATTTTCTAGTAAGGAACCATACACTAGTGTATTAGTGCCTTGGAAAAATAAAGGGAAATTGATCGGTGTTATTTGGATTGGATCTAGAGCTCAAAATGTGGAGTCAGTAATTGTCAGAGAAAAGCACAATATCTTAAATGCTTTATTGATTACAGTTATTGTAGCTTTAATTCTGAGTTTTATTTTGTCTTATTTCATTTCTAAAAGGATTGCCCGTTTATCTAAAGCAACTAAAAAGGTGGCAGCTGGTAACTTTAATGTTGAAATTCCCCATGGAGACAATGATGAAATCGATGATTTAGCTAGCGATTTTAATCAAATGGTTGTTGCACTAAAAAAATCATCTGAAGAAATTGAGGCTCAAGAGCAGCGTCGTGATCAATTTATGGCTGATGCAGCTCATGAAATGCGTACGCCGCTTACAACAATTAACGGAATCTTGGAAGGATTGCAGTATGATGCAATACCTGAAGAAGCAAAACCCAAGTCGATTGCCTTGATGCAGAGTGAGACTAAGCGCTTGATTCGATTGGTTAATGAAAACTTAGACTTTGAAAAGATCCGCAGCAACCAGATAATGCTTGTCAAGACTAAGTTTAATGCTGCTAAAGTATTAGAAAATCTGAAGACTCAGATGGAGAAAAAGGCAGAAGATAAAAATGATACTTTAAAGGTGAACTGTCCACCCGATCTTGAAACATATGCGGATAAAGATCGCTTCACTCAGATTATGGTTAATTTGGTTCAAAATGCACTTCAATTCACTGAAAATGGAACGATTACAATTAATGGTAGACGTTTAGAGCATGCTAGTGAATTTAAAATTCAAGACACTGGAATTGGGATGACAGACAAGCAAAGAAAATTTATTTTTGATCGTTTCTATAAGGCAGATCCTTCTCGTGCAAAGTTGGGGTCAGGAGAATCTGGCTTAGGCCTAGCAATTGTAATGTCTTTGATCAAACAACATGGTGGTCAAATTACAGTTGAATCGCATCCAGGTATGGGATCAACGTTTACGGTTGTTATTTACGACAAAGGTTTTGAAAAGTTTAACTCAGATAATTAATTAAAAACCCACTAAGTAACTCATAATGAGTGAGTCAACTTAGTGGGTTTAATTTTATCTAATTATAAGATTATCTTTCAGCATTCTGTTTTTTATTTTTCGCAGAATCATTTTGATCGGGTTCTTGCTTATTTTCATTATTCAGAATGTTTTCAGGTACTGTGTCAATTTCATCACGATTGCTTTCAACGGCATCAGTATTGAACATATTGGTGGTACTTGATTTGTACCGGCTGAATAAAGAAGTAGATTTATTGCCAAGATCCTTACTTAGCTGAAGCATTCTTTGATAATTTAAGGAATAATCAAATTGAGTTGGATCAACTGGGATAAAACCTTTTGGAGTATAGAAACGTAATAAATTGCGGTTATTTAGTAAATCCGAATCATGTAACAATTGCTTAGCATAGTCTGCCAATTTTTTAATCTGTTTTTTCTGAGAATCAGTAAACTTGGTGATCTTTTCGCCACTTCGATTGTCATAAACTGTTCCTTTAATACCTTTATTACCTATAATCACATAGTTAGGAGTCACAATCGTTCCATTTCTAAAGACGACCACTTGCTTGCGATGAGTTGAAAGTAGATCATTGCCGAATTCAATATAATCTTTAGTATGAACTCCTAATAAATGAAGGACGGTAGGTAACACATCAATTTCACCGCCATAAGTTGAATCGATCTTTCCCTTAAGGCCAGGCATATGGATCATGAATGGTACTTTTTGAATTTGAATATTGTCGTATTCATTCCAGCTAGAACTCTTAATTCCTAAAACGGGCGCTAACGCTGAAGTTTCACTATCAGAACTCCCTACACCATAGTGGTCACCATATATCACGACCATGGTATTTTTCCCAAGGCCGCTTTTTTTGAGATAATCAAAAAATTCTTTAATCGATTGGTCGAGATAATGAGCCGTTTCAAAGTAATTATTGATAGTAGTATTTGGTGTATTGGTAGTAGTGAAGTTTTTATCTTTATCTTCTTCATCCATATTGTAAGGAATGTGGTTAGTAACCGTAAGATACTTAACATAAAATGGCTGCTGCATTTGTTCTAAGTATTTAATACTTTGAGAAAAGAGCAATTTGTCCTTAAGCCCATAACCAATTTTATCGTCTTTATTTTGAGAGAAATAATTTGAATCAAAGAAGTAGTTATACCCTAAATTCTTATATACTTCGTTACGATTCCAAAAAGTACCAGTATTACCATGAAAAACCGCTGAAGTATACCCCTGCTGGCGCAAGATTTGAGGTGCTGCTTGGAAAGTATTTTCAGATCCTAGAGAAGAAAACAATGATCCATCTGAAATTCCAAAAGTACCAGTTTCAAGCATGTTTTCTGCGTCACTAGTTCTACCAAGACCTACTTGGTGATAAAAATTATCAAACGAAATTGTATTCTTGTTATGGTAGATAGAATTTAGAAATGGAGTAACTTCTTGACCATTAACCTTCAACCCAATTAAAAATTGTTGGAAACTTTCTAAGTGTAAGACAATAACATTCTTTCCCTTAGCTTTTCCAAAATATTTAGGGTTAGGGGGAGTATAATTTTTCTGAACAAATTTCAGAATTTGATTTATATCATCAGCATTGGCATTTTTCTTAATTTGATTAGATTGGGCGCTTTTTGCAATGTCATAAACTGAATAAGCGTCAAGACCGAGATATTTAACTACATAAGAGCGATCAAATGTATTTCTAAGTAAACGTGGGCGAGAAGTTTCGGCAAGCATCATGTTTAAAGCTAGTATAAAAACACCAAAAGATGTTACGGCAAAAGGCCGCTTCAACCCGTATTTACGTGGATCAATTTTGATAACTCTAATGATCAATAAGACAATGATCACAATAATATCGATCCATAACAAAATATCAGTTGGTTGCAAAAGCGCTACTGTACTTTTCCCAAGTCCCTGAGAGACTTTGCCTGTGTTTTGAACAGTTTTAAATGTCAAAAAGTCGTTGAACTGACGATAATAAATCACATTTGCAAAAAGCAAAATGGTATTTAAAATATCGAGAAAAAGCATAGCGATGTATGACACAATCGGCTTAGAAAAATATAATCCGATACTTAGTAAAATGATACCCGTACCTAATGGAGTAAACCAAATGATAAAATGCTGATAGGGATCAGATAAACCTAATTTAAAATTGAAGTAGGAAGCAAACATATACTTTGCCCAAAAGCAAAGCATTAAAAGCGTAAAGAAGCCAATTCTTGTTTGCCAAAAATTTCGTTTATTCAAAATTATTCTCCTCTTATTGTATAAAGTTTATTTTACTTATGTTTCTTTAAAACTGCTAGCTTATATAAAAGGTTTTAATTTTTTTAATATTTTAGCTCGATAAAAACAAATGTTGTTTATCTAATATATAATGGGATTAAACTCAAGAAGGTCTGAATTCTATGCTTTTTTTACAACCATTTTATGATATTTTAAGTCATAACCTAGCAGGAAGGATAAATCACTTTGCATTAATCAAGTTGATTTTCTATAGCTTAGATAAAACTATATTTTATTTTATTATATTTGCGATTCTGCGTTTGCTTTGGCTCTTATTAGTAAGACATCGTCGACGCTTATTTTCTGAAGTTTGCGTTTGGATATTTGCTTTTTACATAATTTTACTCTTAATGCTAACTACATTTAGAGATACTTATTTTCCATGGCAGCTATCTTTTAACTTCAATCGTCCTTTAAGCGATATCAATTTGATATTTTTAAAAGAAACTTTGAAGCTGACTAAAGCTACCAGCTTATTAGACTTCTTTTATAATTCTTTGGGTAATATTGTATGGTTTATACCATTTGGATTTTTGTTCCCAATCATAATTATGAAGAAAAAAAGCTTCAAAGAGACCTTCTTAACAGGATTGATTTTTTCTGTCACCATTGAAACTCTTCAGTTTGTTTTGGCAACAGGAGTTAGTGATATAGACGATGTGTTTTTCAATGTTTGTGGAGCGATGATAGGTTATGGGATTTATCATGTGATTTTTAAAACAAAGAATGTAATTTAACTAGTTTTCTATGTTATTTCTGTTAAAATAAAAATGTAATAAAAGTAATAAAAAAGGAAGTAAAAGTAAATGGATAAAGTTGTACATCTTGACGCAAGTAAATTAAAGCCATTTGTTCACGAAAATGAACTTAAGGAATTACAACCAATGGTTACTGCTGCTGATAAAGAGTTACGTGAAGGCACAGGTGCTGGTAGTGATTTCCGCGGCTGGATTGATTTACCTGTAGATTATGATAAAGATGAATTTGCACGTATCAAAAAAGCTGCTAAGAAGATTCAAAGCGATTCAGAAGTATTAATCGGAATTGGTATCGGTGGATCATACCTTGGCGCTCAAGCTGCAATCGAATTCTTAAACGGTGCATTTTACGGTAAAGAAAAGAGCGACTACCCAACTGTAGTATTTTGTGGTAACTCATTATCAGGTTCATACCTTTACGACTTAATCGAATGGTTGGGCGACAAGGATTTCTCAATCAATATTATTTCTAAGTCAGGTACTACTACTGAACCTTCAATTGCATTCCGTATTTTGAAAGACAAGCTAATTAAGAAATATGGTAAAGAAGAAGCTGCTAAGAGAATTTACGCAACTACTGACCGTCAAAAAGGTGCACTTAAGACTGAAGCTGATGCAGAAGGTTACGAAGAATTTGTTGTTCCAGATGATATTGGTGGACGTTTCTCAGTATTATCAGCTGTAGGACTTCTTCCAATTGCCGTTGCAGGTGGCAATATTGACGAATTGATGAAAGGTGCTGCTGACGCACGTAGTGCTTACACTGATCCAGATGATACTGGTGATAACCCATACAAGTATGCAGCACTTCGTAACATTCTTTACCGCAAGGGTTACACTACTGAATTACTTGAAAACTATGAACCAACTTTAAGAATGTTTGGCGAATGGTGGAAGCAATTAATGGGTGAATCTGAAGGTAAGGACCAAAAAGGTATTTACCCATCTAGTGCAAACTTCACTACTGATCTTCACTCACTTGGTCAATACATCCAAGAAGGTCGTCGTAATTTAATGGAAACTGTTGTCAGAGTTGAAAATCCTCGTCACGATGTAACTATTCCTGAAGATAAAGAAAATCTTGACCAACTGAACTTCTTATCAGGCAAGACTATGAACTACGTAAACGATCGTGCTTACGAAGGTGTTGTTTTAGCTCACACTGACGGTGGTGTACCAGTTATGACTGTAGACATTAAGGATCAAAGTGCTCACACTTTAGGTTACTTAATTTACTGGTTCGAATTAGCTGTTGGTATTTCAGGTTACTTGAATGGTATTAACCCATTCAACCAACCAGGTGTTGAAAGTTACAAGAGAAACATGTTTGGTCTTTTGAACAAGCCTGGCTATGAAGATTTACATGACGATTTGACTAAGCGTCTTTAATATTTAAGGCATACTCAGTATAGTTTGATCACTATACAGTTGAATATAGTCGTTTTGACTAAAGAAAGGGTAGGAGTTATTTACTCCTGCTCTTTTTCTATGAGAAGGGGAGTTTTAGATGGCGCATAAAGATAATGAAGTAAAAAACATAATGGCAGTATTGGCAATGGCTTTTATGTCATTTGTTGGAATATTAACAGAGACTAGTCTGAATGTAACTTTTCCGACAATGATGAAGCAATTTGGTGTCACGCTTGATGTAATTCAATGGACGACAACAGGGTACTTACTGATGATTGCAATTATTATGCTAGCATCATCTTATTTAAATAAACGTTTTACTGCCCGTCAGCAGTTTATCGCAGCATGTTTAACCTTTATAGCAGGAAGTTTAATATCGGCAGTAGCACCCAATTTTGCTTTATTACTACTTGGAAGATTGATTTCCGCTTTTGGAGCAGGATTAAGTACGCCATTAATGTTTAACTTGATTGTAGAAATTATGCCTCGCCCTAAATGGGGCTTTTATATGGGAATTGCCGGACTAGTTGTTGCGATGGCTCCAACTTTGGGTCCAGCATTTGGTGGAGCAATTAATTATTACTTTAACTGGCGCTGGATTTTTATTTTAGTATCAGTCTTTGCTCTGATCGTTTTTTTATGTGGATTAGCAGTAGTAAAGAAATATCATGAAATTCAAAAAGAAAAATTCGCTTGGCTAAACTTTCTTATTTTGTCTTTGGCTTTAATTAGCTTGACAGTAGGATTAAATCAGATTAGTCATGGTTTAAATAATTGGCTGCTGTGGGTATTATTAGTTTTATGTGGTTTATTATTTGGTTTATTTATCTATTTATCAAAGACTACAGCTAACAATATAATCGACTTGAAGGTCTTTAAACAAAAAGGTTTTATCTTTGGCACTTTAGCTTACTTTTTATTACAGTTCATAAATATCGGAACCAGCTTTGTTTTACCTAATTACATTCAAATTGTTGGAAAACAAACTTCATTAGTTGGAGGGTTGATTTTACTTCCTGGTAGTATTTTGGCTGGGGTGTTAAATCCATATTTTGGACGCTTATACGATCGTCTTGGGGCAAAACTACCACTTTATCTAGGTGGTGGATTAGTGACTGTCAGCGGTGTTTTATTTGCCGTTTTCGGAATGAATTTGACGTCATTAATGATAATTATTTTTTATGGTGTTTTGATGTTAGGACACAGAATGGCATTTTCAAATACTTTAGCTGAAACTCTTAAACTTCAAGAAAGCAATCTTCAAGCCGATGCAACAGCTATCTGTCAAACTAGTCAGCAGTTAGCTGGCTCAATTGGGACAACGATTTTAGCTGCGATAATTGCAATTTGGCAAAATAAAAATAATGCACCATATAGTGTTTTGACTGCCCAAGGTAGTCAAGCAGCTTTTGTTATGACGACGATCTTAGGTTTGATCATTTTGTTTAGTTACTGGAAATTATTTAGAATCGAAAAATTAGAAAATAAGTAAAAAAATAGCGTCTGGAGATAATCCAAACGCTATTTTTAACTAGTGAAGCGCTGCTCCAATAATGATTAATACCAACCCGATTATTGTAGCAATAAACTCCATTTTTGGCTTTTTTTCACCAACAATAAAGATTCCACCTAAAGTAGAAATAATCACACATAATTGACTGTAGACGAATGCATTAATGACACCATTCATTTTTGCAGAAAAGATATAAGCCAGAGCTGCGATCCCAAATGAAAAACCAGAAAAAATATTCAAGTAGGTCGCTTTTTGTTTAAAGGCAATAGTCTGGTGCGTAAGCAGTAAGAAAATGATGCTGCCCAGGAAGATGCCGAGCATTTGTGGGAAAAATAAAGATTGAGCATCGGCTTTGATGGTTTTAGGAAAAGTTGAGTAGATCCAGTAACCAATCGAAGTAAATAGTAAGAGCAAGAAGTCGCGCAAAGTAACTTTTGATTCGTTGCCCTTACTGATGGCAGTTAAAGTTACGCCGACGATGATTAAGATTAGTGAAAAGATGCCGACAACATATTGTCGCATGCTGGTCCATTCGCTGAACATGGCAACTCCGATTAAGGTATTGCCAATTAGCTGCAGTCCGGTTGAAAGCGGCATGGTTTTACTGATGCCAATTTTGGCCATTGAGATAAATTGTCCTGCTTGCCCCATAGTCCAAAACATCCCTGACAAAAGTGATAGCGTAAACGTCATGGTGCTTAAGTGAGAGGGATGGATAATGAAAGTGATGATGCCGATCAGCAAGGCGCCGATGGCGAGGCCGAAAATTTCGTTGCTAGGTTTGCTGTTTTTTATCTTTCCAGCGATTAGTGGAAAAATTCCCCAACCTAGGGCGGGAATTAAAGCGATAATTATATTCATTAAAAATCTCCATTTCTAGATAAACCGTTTTCATTATACTAGAAATTACCTGGATAAAAGTTAAGAAAATTTAAAACAAAAAATTAGAGTTTTCGTGTAATAGATAGTGAGAGGATAGCTCTACTATGAATTCATAGTAAATCTTGATATAATTTAAGGTGAATTTTGTGAATGAAGCTTTTGCACTTAAAATATTAAAAAGGCTGGTTGAAGAAGATAAATTTATTATTATCAATCGACGTGCTCAGCATGCGCATCCTGTATCTAACGAAGTAGCAAAGATCATAGTCAAGCAATTAAGTCTAGAAGATTTTATAGGAAAAAGTGAAGACAGGGATCGTCCTGGAGAATTTTTATGGATTTATAAGACGGATGTAGGCATTAAATATTATCTTAAATGTAAATTTTCATCAGAATTGGATATGGTGAAATTTATATCATTCCACATCGCTGTTTATTAAAGGAGTAATTTTATGACCAAAACATATATAAAAGATTACACCAATACTTTTAACATTCGGGGTACTGAAATAAAAGTAACCGCACCTGCTAAATTTGACGCTGATACAAATGAAATTGTAGCTGACAGCGAACTTGATAATAAGGCAGTGAAACTGGCACAAGACAAATATCGCAAAAAGTATGACTTCATTGGACCTGAAGAAATAAAAGCCTTGCGTAAAAAGTGGAAAATTTCTCAAAAAAGGTTAGCCGAGATCATTGGTTGGAGCCCATCCACAGTGGCACTCTATGAAGTTGGAGAAATACCTACGATCAGCAATAATCGTTTATTGAAAGTTTTGATCAAGCATCCGCAAGTAATGCAGGATTTTATTGCTGAAAGCAAAAGTGATCATGAAAGAAAAGAGATGTAGAAAGTGAAAAAGCTTCAAAGCTTAGATCAGTTTCGAGAATTTATTGATACTGGCTTTGAGATTGAGTTTACATTAAACGGTAAAGGCTGTTTAATTGAACCGGATCAAGATGCTGAAGAATTTTCTCCAAGACGAGAACTAGCTTCTACGGAACAGAATAATCTTGATTATATAAAGAAATTTAAGGATACTAATGCAGTCTTAGAATTTAAAATTGAAGGTAAGACAATAAAAGATCAATGGAGAAATATATCTAATATTGAATATTAAATGCTTATCCGTTTGTAGTAATATTAGTTTTTGATTTTAAGCCATAATGGGTTGGAGTGGAAATCATGACCAATTTATATAAATTCGTTGGTAAGTAAGTTAAGATAAGTGATATTAATAACCATAAATGGCAAGGTGTAGTAATAGGTTATGATTCTCGGCAGAAGATGGACAACAATATATAGATGTAGAAGTTAAAGATTTTGGAATTCTGGGGATCGCAGAATCGGAGATTATGTCAATAGAAATAAAGTAATCTGGATATGAAATATATCTTATGAAAAAGCTCAGATATGTGGGTAAAACCTTTTATTACTTAGACTATTTTCAAAATTTTAAGTAGTTCTTTCTTGTATAGAATTAAAAAATAAACAAGTTGGCACACACTTGGGGGTTTTAGGGTAAAATAAAACCGTCAGATCGTTGATCTGACGGTATTCTTAATTGAGATATTCGGGCTCGAACCGAAACATCCAGGAACCAGAATCCTGTGCCTTACCAATTTGGCTATATCTCAGTAAATCACCCGTACGAGAATTGAACTCGTAACTCCACCTTGAGAGGGTGGCGTCTTAACCATTTGACCAACGGGCAAATTCAACATATGTAAATATAATTGATAAATTTGTTTGTGTCAAGTTCTAGGACACTTTTTTACTTCGAATGCATAAGGTATTATGTAAGAGGAGTAGAATTTAATTATGATAGAGTATTTTAAGACACAGCATCTTATTGAAGAGATGATTAGTGACAGAATTGTCCCTGGAATAAATTATGCATTTATTAAACAAGATCAAGTTTTTTCTTCTACAGTGGGATTTGCGTCTCTTTTGCCTAATCTGACGCAGTTAAGTCCTTTTGCATTATATGATTTAGCGAGTTTGACCAAGGTATTGGGTACAACCAATGTTTTTTTGAAATTAAAACAAGAAGGAAAGATTAATTTTTCTGAACCCTTATCAGAATTTTTGCCAGAGTTTAATGATAATCGGGTAAGATTATTTCATTTGCTGACACATACAAGCGGGATTCGGGGCTGGATAGAAAATCGCGATCAATTACCAGCACCAGAATTGTTATTGGCAATTGAACACTTACCAGTGACGTCTGAATTTGAAACAAAAATGCGTTATGCAGATACAAATTTTATTTTGTTAGGATTAGTTTTGGAAAAAATTTACCATAAACCCGTCCAAGAGGTTATTGATCAGCAGATCTTAAAGCCAACTCATTTAGCAGAAATTACTTTTAATCCGGACCCTAAAAAATGCATTCCAACCGCCTTAATGCCAAATGGAGAGATCTTACAGGGGATTGTTCACGATCCAAAAGCCCGTATATTAGGACAAGATTGTGGGTCAGCTGGCATGTTTGCCTCTTTGCCAGCATTAATAGCGATGGCAAAGGGATATCTAGGTCTTGATGAAGAGATACTGGGATTAAATCCCGATACTGTTGCAGATTTATTTAATATAAAAACGCCAGATAATGTTCATCCACGTTCCTGGGGATGGGATTTACGTTTTGATCCGGTAGATAAACATCCCTTAATTTATCATACTGGATTTACGGGAACCTTTATGATTTTAGATCGATTAAATCAATCCGGTTTGATAGTTTTAACTAATCGGATTCATCCTAGCGGGCATAATCATGTTTTCTTAGCTATGCGCGAACATATTATTAATACTTTTCTCAAGGAAAACGTTTATAAATCATAAAAGGCATCTCGTTTCGAGATGCCTTTTATTACATACCAGCTTTGATAATCTTGCGTTCTGCCATAGATTTACGCAAAGCTAGCATCGCAGTATATGTGGATAATATATAAACTTTCTTAGTTGGGAGTTTTCCTAATTCGTCAATTAATTCATTATTGTCTGTTACCGTAGTCATTAAACCTGGATCAAAACCTGAAACTTCCAATCTAAAGCCCATATCATGCCAGCGGTGACCACCAACTAGGATTTTTTTGATTTTTGATTTATTTAAGCCTTCATAATCAGCATCCCAAATCCAAGAAGTGTCAATTCCATCAGCATGATTGGAATTGAGCAGGGTAACTAATGAATAATCATCTTGTTCAGTATTAAGCATATGTAATACTTCGTCTAAACCAACAGGATTTTTAACTAAAATAAGATCAATTTCTTTATTTTTGTAATTAATTAATTCTTGGCGACCGAAGATGCGCTTGTTTTCTGCAAAAGCTTGAGCAACTTCATCTTCGCTTAAGCCAAATTCACGAGCCACTGAATAAGCTGCTAAAGCATTGTAAATATTGTATGTTCCTCCAATATTGATACTGTATTTTTCTTGTCCCATCTGAAATGCTAGGTGGTTAGGAGTTTGTTCAATAATTTTGTTAACTTGATATTTTAAATCAGGTCGCTTATAGCCACAATTTGGACAGAAAAAATCACCCAAATTAGCATAAATTCTTTCATGAAAGTGTAAGATATGATCACATTTAGGACAAAGCACGCCGTCTGTATTTACTGGTGCTTTTAGATCATTTTCTTCTTTATCATTTTCTAGTTTAAAACCATAAAAGACTTTTTTATTTGGTAAATCAACTGAAGAAAAAATGCTAGCATCTCCGTTAGCAATAATTGTTGCATCAGCAGCAAGCTTTATTCCGTTAACGATCTTGTCGTATGTAGTGTAAATTTCACCATAGCGATCCATTTGATCACGAAAAATATTGGTCAAGACAAAAACACTGGGATGCAATAACTGCGTTACCATTTTTACATTTGCTTCGTCTACTTCAAGAACGGCGATCTTACGCTTAACATTTTTATGGCGGTGGGCTAAAAAGGCAGTAACGATTCCTTGCTGCATATTTGAACCTGATGGGTTGGTTAAAATATCACCATATTTTTTCTTTAAAGCTTCAACAATTAAAGCAGTAGTCATGGTTTTTCCATTGGTTCCTGTGACAATAATTGTTTCATATCCTTTAGATAAACTAGCTAAAACATTGGGGTCAATCTTCATTGCGAACTTTCCTGGAAAGCTTGTACCACCTTTAAGTACATTATGTAAGAACCAGTAAGAAGATTTACCAGCTACTTTGGCAACATTTGCTTTAAAACTCATATTCTATCCCTCACTTTAAAACTATTTTTTACTATAGCATAGGAATAAATAGAAAACGATATTTTAACTGCACAAATTTAAATTTTCCTCTATACTTATTAAGGCAGATAACATTGAAAAGAGGACAAAAGATGGCGCAATTATTTTTTCGTTATGGAGCAATGAGCTCAGGAAAAACAATTGAAATTTTAAAAGTGGCCCATAACTATGAAGCTCAAAAAAGAAAAATTGCCTTAATGACAAGCGGGCTTGATAATCGTAGCGGTGTGGGAACGGTTGCTTCAAGAATTGGATTACATCGATCTGCTACTCCGATTACAGATGAAATGAATCTCTTTAATTATGTAGCAGGATTGAATAAAAAAGATGTTGCTGATGGAGATGGCAGTGTTGCATGTGTCTTAATTGATGAGGCACAATTTTTAAAAAAGCATCATGTTTTAGAATGCGCTAAGATTGTAGATGATTTAAAGATTCCTGTGATGGCATTTGGACTAAAAAATGATTTTCAGAATCATCTTTTTGAAGGAAGCAAGAATTTATTAATCTATGCTGATAAAATAGAAGAAATGAAAACTATCTGTCATTATTGCGGTCATAAAGCAACAATGAATTTGCGTGTGAATAATGGTAAGCCTGTATATCAGGGAGAACAAGTACAAATTGGTGGCGATGAGAGTTACTATCCGGTTTGTCGATTTCATTATTTTGCTCCAGATAAAAAGAGAGATTAATTATTCTAGAAAGGAAATAGACTGTTTATGGATAAGGTAATGGCTCAATTAGAAGGATTAGTAGCCCATTATGAAGAATTACAAGAAATGATGGCTGATCCGGAAGTTATTAACGATACTAAACGTTATATGGAAATTTCTAAAGAAGAAGCCGATATGCGTGAGGTTGTTCAAAAGTATCGTAAATATAAGGATGATCAAAAAGAAATTGCCGATAATAAGGAAATTATTTCGAATGAATCAGATAGCGATTTGGTTGAAATGGCCAAAGAGGAAAATTCTGATTTAGAGCAAGAAGTTAAAGAATTAGAAGAAGAAATCAAAATTTTGATGTTACCTAAAGACCCTAATGATGATAAAGATATCATTATGGAAATTCGTGGAGCTGCCGGAGGCGATGAAGCATCCTTATTTGCAGGCGATCTTCTTAGAATGTATGAAAAATATGCTGAAACTCAAGGCTGGAACGTATCTTTAATTGATTCAGAACCAACAGAAGTTGGAGGATACAAGCGTGTTGCAGTGATGATCACCGGTGATAAAGTATACTCAAAATTGAAATATGAAAACGGCGCTCACCGTGTTCAACGTGTGCCAGTGACTGAATCACAAGGTAGAGTGCATACTTCTACCGCGACAGTTGCTGTTATGCCGGAATATGAACAAGTTGATATTGATATAGATCCAAAAGATATCCGTGTTGATGTTTACCGCTCATCTGGTGCCGGAGGTCAGCACATTAACAAAACTTCTAGTGCCGTACGTATGACACACTTACCTACAGGAATTGTAGTTGCCATGCAAGATCAACGTAGCCAGCAGCAAAACCGTGAAAAGGCTATGCAAATTTTGAAATCACGTGTTTATGATTACTATGAAAGTCAAAATCGTGATCAATACGATGAAAAAAGAAAGAACGCAGTTGGTACTGGGGATCGTTCTGAAAGAATTAGAACGTATAATTATCCTCAAAACCGTGTAACTGACCACCGTATTGGCTTGACTTTAAACAAGCTTGATCGGGTAATGAACGGCGAGTTAGATGAAATTATTAATGCGCTAGTGCTTTACTACCAAACTCAACAATTAGAGAAGATGGCTGAAGACAATGCCTAAAACTTTAGAACAAATCAAAGAAAAGACTCTACAAGATAATCCGAATTTACGTCAAGAAGATATCGAATATGTGTTAGCAGAACGTCTTTCATATACTCCAAGCCAATATCAGATGCATAAGGATGATCAGCTAAGTAAAGAGCAGGAAAAGCAAGCAAACTTAGATATGAAAAAATTGCGCCGAGGAGTTTCGCCGCAATATATTTTGGGTTACAGCTGGTTTTATGGGTATAAGATTTTGGTGAAACGTGGAGTTTTGATCCCACGCTTTGAAACAGAAGAATTAGTCAAGTGGGCATTAGAATCAGTTAAAGATGGTGCTAAAATTTTAGATTTAGGGACTGGCTCTGGTGCTATCACAGTAGCATTAGCTAAAAAGGCTCAAGAAAGCGGCATTAAAGATCTTACTTTGTATGCTAGTGATATTACTGATAGTGCTTTGCTTGAAAGCGAAGAAAACTTTTTATTATATGATCTAGATGTTACAACACGTAAAGCAAATGTTTTAGTTGGTCTGGAAAAATTTGACGTAATTATTTCTAATCCGCCTTATATTAAAACTGGAGATAAAGATTTGATGGATGACAATGTTATCAAAAATGAACCAGAAGAAGCTCTCTATGGCGGAGAAGATGGACTTGATTTTTATCGTGAGTTTGTCAAACAGGTTCGTGAACATTTAAATCCTGATGGAGAATTCTTTTTAGAATTTGGCTTTGATGAAAAAGAAGCATTAGCTGAATTATTTGCCAAAGAATTACCTGATTTTAAGATTGAATTTCGTGATGATATGGCCCAAAAGCCAAGAATGGTTCATGGAAAGTGGGAAAAATAATTGGAAACAAGAATATTTACTAAAGACCAAATTCCTGAAGCAGTTGAATTATTAAAAAAAGGCGAGCTAGTTGCTTTTCCAACCGAAACAGTTTATGGCTTGGGGGCATTAGCTACTAATGAAAAAGCAGTTAAAGGTGTCTATGAAGCTAAAGGGCGCCCTAGTGACAATCCATTGATCGTTACTGTTTCTGATGAAGAAATGATGAGCCGATTTGTAGATGAGGTTCCTGAACGTGCTAAGAAATTGATCAAACATTTTTGGCCAGGCCCATTAACTCTTATTTTGAATGTTAAAAAAGCTGCTTTGCCAGATGCAGTTACTGGAGGTCTTCCTACAGCTGCTTTTAGGTGTCCAAAAGATGCGCTGACACATGAATTAATTTCAAGGTTAGGTGATCCAATTGTTGGTCCATCTGCCAATACTTCAACTAAGCCATCTCCAACTACAGCCCAGCACGTTTATCATGATTTAAAAGGTAAAATTGCTGGCATTATTGATAATGGACCTACAGCAATTGGACTTGAATCAACAATTGTCGATTTATCTGTCGATCAGCCAATTGTTTTAAGGCCAGGGGAAGTTACTCCTGAAGAAATTGGTAAAGTTTTAGGCCAAGAAGTCTTGATGAATAAAGGAACAAGTCAAACAAAAGGTGTTCCCAAAGCGCCAGGAATGAAATACCGTCATTATGCTCCAAGTGCACCAGTTTATATTGTGGATTCAGAAGAAGATTTTAAATTTATTCCGAAAAGTGATGATGTAGCAGTTGCAGCTTTAGATGAGGTCTTAGATAAAATTACAAATAAAAACAAATTTAGTTTGGGTAAAACAATTGATCAAGCAGCTCATAACTTATTTGGAGCACTCAGATATTTTGATAATGAACCAAATATTGCTGAAATTTATGTACAAGGTTTTTCAAAAGGAAATATCAGTGCAGCCTATATGAATCGGTTAAATAAGTCAGCCGCTGGTCACCATTTTATAAAAAAGTAAGCTTTATGCTTACTTTTTTTGTATTTTTGGGAACTTAGAGCCAATTGTTTGTTAAAATAAGCATCGAAGTATTAATTCATTTTTAGGAGGTTTGTTATGGGTAAGTTTACTGTTTTAAATCACCCTTTGATTCAACACAAGTTGACAATTATTCGTCGTAAAGACACAAGTACAAACGAATTTCGTCAAATTGTTGGTGAAATTGCTGGATTGATGGTTTATGAAATGACCAGAGATTTGCCATTGGAAAATGTCGAAATCGAAACACCAATTGGTAAAACTACTCAAAAACAATTGGCTGGTAAAAAGCCAGTTATTGTTCCAATCTTGCGTGCAGGTTTGGGAATGGTTGATGGCGTTTTGCAAATGATTCCATCAGCTAGAGTTGGACACATTGGGATGTATCGCGACGAAGAAACATTAAAGCCACATGAATATTTCTTCAAGATGCCACCAGATATTGAAGAAAGAGAATGTATCATCGTGGACCCAATGCTTGCCACTGGTGGTTCAGCAAACATGGCTATTGAAGCTTTGAAAAAACGTGGAGCTAAGAATATTAGACTTGCTGTTTTAGTTGCTGCACCCGAAGGTGTTAGAAAAGTTCAAGAAGAAAATCCAGATGTTGACATCTATGCAGCTGCCGAAGATGAAAAATTGATGGATAACGGTTACATCTATCCAGGCCTTGGGGATGCAGGCGATAGATTGTTTGGAACCAAGTAAAAAACTTATATATTTTTTTAAATATGGTTTTGAATTTGGATATTTAAGGTGTTATGATTTTTAATGTGTTTGAGGTATTCAGCACAAGAAGGGAGGTCACGAAGTGGGTGAGAAATCTGTTGTTCGTAATTTATTCGGCTTAAATTTCAACATTACCAACTGTTTTGGTGGAACATTAGTTGCAATTGCAGTATTTGCCTTGGTTTACTATTTGGCTAAAAAAGTTACAATGAAGCCAAATAAGAGACAAAACGTTTTAGAGTATTTAATTGATTTCACTAATGGAATCGTTAAAGACAACGTTGAAGACAAAGACGCTCAAAAGCACTTGTCACTATATGCATTTACCTTATTTATGTTCATCTTTTTCATGAACCAGTTAGGTTTGTTCTTTGAGTTTTCAATTAACGATCACATCCTTGTCAAATCACCAACTGCCAACCCATTAATTACTATGACTATGGCAATGATGACATTGCTTTTATCATATAACTTTGGTGTTCAGCGTTTTGGTGCTAAAGGTTATTTTGGCAATTATGCAAAACCGGTTGGCTTTTTATTGCCAATCAATATTATTGAGGAATTTACCAATTTCTTGACGCTATCATTGCGTCTTTACGGTAATATTTATGCTGGTGAAGTTTTGTTAACCTTAATCGGTGGCCGTTTTGCTAAGAGTGCGGGTTGGTTTACCATCATCGCTTCGGTTCCATTAACTTTAATCTGGCAAGGCTTCTCTGTCTTTATTGGCTCTATCCAGGCATATGTATTCGTAACTTTATCTATGGTTTACATCGGTAAAAAGGTTACTGAAGAATAAAATTTACGGAGGTTTTTTCTATGAAGTATATAGCTGCCGCAATTGCCGCTGGTTTAGCTGCTTTAGCAGCATCCTGGGGTAACGGGAAAGTTATTTCAAAAACTATTGAAGGTATCGCAAGACAACCTGAATCTGCAAACAACTTAAGATCAACTATGTTTATCGGTGTTGGTTTGATCGAAGCTGTTCCTATCTTGGCTATTGTTATTGGATTCTTAATTCTCTTCCTGTAATTTCATTAAGGATTGTAATTACTAGAAAGAAGGGAAAACATGCAATTAATGTTTGCCGCCTTAAAGCTTGAATTAGGAGATACTTTATACTATCTTTTGATTTTTGCATTGCTTTTAATCCTTGTTAAGCACTTTGCTTGGGGTCCAGTTACCGAAATGATGGAAAAACGTCGTCAAAAGGTGATCAATGACTTAGACCAAGCTGAAAGTGATCGTAAGAAGGCAGAACTTCTTGCTAACCAAAGACAAGCAGCATTAAAAGACTCAAAGCAAGAGGCTACACAAATTCTTTCTACTGCAAAGAGCAATGCGGAAAAGACTAAAAATGAAATTATTAGTCAAGCTGATAGTGAGGCTGCCGCAATTAGAAAACAAGCTTCCAAAGATGCTGCACAAGCCAAGACTGATGCTTTAAATGAAGCACGTGATCAAGTAGCTGATATCTCTGTTGCAATTGCTGAAAAAGTTATTGCCAAGAATTTAACTGCTGCTGATCAAAAAGACTTGGTAGATAGTTTCATCAAGGGGCTGAGTGACTAATGGCTTTAAGTAGAGAAGAAATTGCTTCCAGATACAGCAAAGCTTTATTTGAATATAGCAGTGATATGAATTCAGTAGATGAAGTTCATGAAGAGATGAATGTTTTACTTGAAATTGCAAAACAAAATCCGAACTTCATTAAATTATTGAGTAATCCTGTTTTGAAGAAAAATGAAAAAGAAGATTTTCTTGCAAGTTTTTCTAGCCAAATGTCTGATTCAACGCAAAACTTTTTGAAGTTATTGCTTGAATATGGTCGTTTTGGAGACTTTGTTGATATTGTGACAGCATATGATGCTCTCTACAATAAATCAATGAATGTGGCACAAGGAGTTGCTATCACTGCAGTTTCTCTTGAAAAAGAGGAATTAGATAGAATTGCTCAAGCTTATGCTAAAAAGAATAATTTGAACAATCTATATTTAACAAATGAAGTCGACCCAAGTATTTTGGGAGGCGTAATTCTCCGAGTTGGAGATAAGATAATAGACGGTTCTATTAGAACTAAATTGCAAAAAATTCGTGAGCAATTGATTGAAAATAGATAAAAGAGGTGAAACCATTGAGCATTAAAGCAGAAGAAATTAGTGCTTTGATCAAGCAACAACTTGAAAAGTATGATGACAAGCTCAACGTTGACGAAGTGGGTACTGTTACCTACGTCGGTGACGGTATCGCCCGCGCTCACGGTTTAAACAATGTTTTATCAAGTGAATTGTTACAATTTTCTAACGGTTCATATGGTATTGCACAAAACCTTGAAGCTAATGACGTCGGTATCATTATCTTAGGTAAATTTGATGATATCCGTGAAGGTGACCAAGTCAAGCGTACTGGTCGAATCATGGAAGTACCTGTTGGAGAACCTATGATTGGCCGTGTTGTTAACCCATTAGGGCAACCAGTAGATGGTTTAGGTGAGATCAAGACTGATAAAACTAGACCAATTGAAAGTAAAGCTCCTGGTGTTATGGATAGACAATCTGTTAACCAGCCTTTGCAAACTGGGATCAAAGCCATCGATGCTTTAGTTCCAATTGGTCGTGGGCAGCGTGAATTAATCATTGGTGACCGTAAAACTGGTAAGACCGCTCTTGCCTTAGATACGATCATCAATCAAAAGGGACAAGATGTAATTTGTATTTACGTTGCAATTGGTCAAAAAGAGTCTACAGTTAAAAACTCTGTAGAAACATTAAAGCGTTATGGAGCAATGGACTACACTATTGTTGTAGAAGCTGGTCCTAGCGAACCAGCCCCAATGCTTTATATCGCCCCATACGCAGGAACTGCGATGGGTGAAGAATTTATGTACAATGGTAAGGATGTATTGATTGTATTTGACGATTTAAGTAAACAAGCTGTTGCTTATCGTGAAATTTCATTATTACTTCGTCGTCCACCTGGTCGTGAAGCTTACCCAGGTGATGTCTTCTACTTACACTCAAGATTACTTGAAAGAAGTGCTAAGTTGAGTGACAAGCTTGGTGGAGGCTCAATGACCGCCTTGCCATTTATTCAAACTCAAGCTGGAGATATTTCAGCTTATATTCCAACTAACGTTATTTCTATTACTGACGGACAGATCTTCTTGGAAGCTGATTTATTCTTTGCTGGAACTCGTCCTGCTATTAACGCCGGTGAATCTGTTTCTCGTGTTGGTGGTAGTGCTCAGATTAAAGCAATGAAGAAGGTTGCTGGTACCTTGCGTGTGGACTTAGCTTCATATCGAGAGCTTGAAAGTTTCGCACAATTTGGTAGTGACCTTGATCAAGCTACTCAAGCTAAATTGAGTCGTGGTCGAAGAACAGTTGAAGTTTTGAAGCAACCACTTCACAAGACTTTATCTGTTGAAGACGAAGTTCTCGTTTTATACGCATTAACTCACGGCTTCCTAGATTCCATTCCAGTACCTGATATTCAACGTTACGAATTGGAATTATACGATTACTTTGCAAGTAACTATAATGACTTACTTGATGTAATCCGTAAGACTGGGGATTTACCTGATGAAGATAAGCTAAATGCAGCTTTAAAGAACTTCAACGA
Organism: uncultured Lactobacillus sp.; assembly: GCF_947367085.1. Classification (GTDB taxonomy): domain Bacteria; phylum Bacillota; class Bacilli; order Lactobacillales; family Lactobacillaceae; genus Lactobacillus. Next base: position 27,089 of record NZ_CANBCP010000012.1, read on the forward strand.
AGGTTTTTCAATCAGTAAGAAATAGAAGAGGAGGTTTTTTCATTGGCAGAATCTCTCCTTGAATTAAAAAGAAAGATTGCCTCGATTCAAAAGACTGGTCGTATTACTGAAGCTATGAGAATGGTTTCAGGCGCTAAGTTAAGTAAAACCGAAAAACTGGATCAAGGCTATTCAATTTATAATGATAAAATCAGAGCTACTGTTTCTCATTTGATGAGTTCTCGTATTTTTAAGGAAATCAATAAAAAAAGTCATAGTCACGTCGAAGATATTGATCTTGATAGCATTGACTATAACGATGTCTTTGATTTGGGAACTCTGACATCTTTAATTCAGCCTCGTGAACATATCAAATCTACAGGTTACTTAGTTATTAGTGGTGATCGTGGTTTGGTGGGGTCTTACAACAGTCAAGTTATTAAAAATATGATGAGTATTTTCAAAGACTCTGAAGCTGAAAATAAAGATATCAAGATCCTGACTGTCGGCAGTGTAGCTGCTCAATTCTTTAAAAAACAGAATTTAAACGTGGTTTATGAATATAGCGGTGTTAGCGATGTCCCGACTTATGATGAAGTTAAAGATATCGTTCAAACTGCTGTAAAAATGTATCTAAATGGTGTCTATGATGAATTATATGTTTGTTATACGCACCATGTGAATACATTGACTTCTGCATTTCGTGTTGAAAAAATGCTTCCAATTTCAGATATCGACATTAGTCATGATGATTCAATGCCAACTGAATATTTGGTTGAGCCTAATGTTGATTCAGTCTTAAAGAGAGTTTTACCTCAATTTGCTAGATCAATGATCTTTGGTGCAATTTTGGATGCTAAAACCGCTGAACACGCTAGCTCAATGACAGCAATGCAGTCTGCAACTAAGAATGCTGAAGACGTGGTTTCTGGTTTGACAACAAGATTAAATAGAGCTCGACAGGCACAAATCACTACTGAAATTACAGAAATTATTGGTGGTGCCAATGCTCTTCAATAAGGATAGAAAAGGAGGTAGATGTTTTTGAGTAAAGGCGAAATCGTCCAAGTTATTGGACCAGTCGTTGATGTCGAATTTCCAATCGACAAAAATTTGCCTGACATTAATAATGCTTTGCGCGTTAAGAATAATAATGGCGACATCCTTGTTCTAGAAGTTACTCTTGAACTTGGTGATGGAGTTTTAAGAACTATCTCAATGGAATCTACCGACGGTTTAAGACGTGGAATGGAAGTTGAAGATACTGGTGCTCCAATTTCTGTCCCAGTTGGTAAAGACACCTTAGGACGTGTTTTCAATGTTTTAGGTGATCCAATTGATGGTGGTCCTGAATTACCAGCAGATGTAAAACGTGAAGGTATCCATAAAGAAGCTCCTAAGTATGATGAATTAAGTACTAGTGAATCTATTCTTGAAACTGGTATCAAGGTTATCGACTTGCTTGAACCATATGTACGTGGTGGTAAAGTTGGTTTGTTTGGTGGTGCCGGTGTTGGTAAAACGACTATCATTCAGGAATTGATTCATAATATTGCCCAAGAACACGGTGGTATTTCAGTATTTACTGGTGTTGGGGAAAGAACTCGTGAAGGTAATGACCTTTACTTTGAAATGAAAGCTTCAGGAGTTCTAGCTAAAACTGCCATGGTATTTGGTCAAATGAATGAGCCACCTGGTGCCAGAATGCGTGTTGCATTGACTGGTTTAACAATTGCGGAATACTTCCGTGATGTTGAAGGTTTGGACGTATTGTTGTTTATTGACAATATCTTTAGATTTACTCAGGCTGGTTCCGAAGTTTCAGCTTTGCTTGGTCGTATGCCGAGTGCCGTTGGTTATCAGCCAACTTTGGCTACTGAAATGGGACAATTGCAAGAAAGAATTACTTCAACTAAGAAGGGATCTATTACTTCTATTCAAGCTGTTTATGTCCCAGCCGATGACTATACTGACCCAGCTCCAGCTACTACTTTTGCTCACTTGGATGCAACTACTAACCTAGAACGTCGTTTAGTTGAACAAGGTATTTATCCAGCCGTTGATCCATTAGAGTCAACTTCAAGTGCTTTGGATCCAGAAATTGTTGGTGAAGAACACTATGAAGTTGCTGTTCAAGTACAACATATTTTGCAACGTTACCAAGAATTACAAGATATTATTTCTGTGTTAGGTATGGATGAATTATCTGACGAAGAAAAATTGATTGTTGAACGTGCAAGAAAGATTCAATTCTTCCTATCACAAAACTTCTTTGTTGCAGAACAATTTACTGGATTACCAGGTTCATATGTTCCAATTAAGGAAACTATCAAAGGTTTCAAGATGATTATCGATGGTAAGTTAGATGATTTACCTGAAGATGCATTCCGTAATGTTGGCCCAATTGAAGATGTAATTAAAAAAGCACAAAAGATGGGTGTAACACCAAAGAATCCTGAAGCTAAAGCTATGTTAGAAACAAAGTAGGGTGATGCAATATGGCAGAACCAGAAAAACTTTTAACAGTAACTGTAGTAACTCCTGATGGGATTATATATTCCCACCATGCTAAAGCAGTAGCAATGCGGGCAATTGATGGTGAAAGAACAATTTTATATGATCACTTGCCGATTGTTACTCCGCTTACTATTGGTGAAGTTAGAGTTGAACGTGGAGCAGATATGCAAAATAGAACCGACCATATCGCTGTAAATGGTGGTTATATCGAGTTTTCTGATAATGTTGCAACTATTATCGCCGATAGTGCTGAAAGAGCTAGAAACATCGATGTTAAACGTGCTCAATCGGCTAAGGAACGTGCTGAAAAGCATATTCAAGAAGCAAAAGCTAAACATGATGAACGTGAAGTACTCGAGGCTGATATTGCTCTTCGTCGAGCAATCAACCGTCTGAATGTTCGTTCAAAATATGGTCAATAAGATTAAAGGAGACGGAAACGTCTCTTTTTTTGTGAGGAAATAATGAAACAGATTGGAATTCATGCCGTAGTTAGTATAATTACTTATTTATTAATGATTGCTTTATCCTTCAGATCATTACAAAGTTTGAGATTAGATAAATTTTTCAAAAAGGGTCATACTTTTGAAATACAATTATTTATTTTGTTTGCATCTATTGCATTAGGCTATTTAGTTGGTCAATTTTTGCTGGCTCTGATTGATCAATCGCTAGCAATTAGAATGTTATTTTCATAATTTAGTCACTAAATTGTTTAAGAATGGTTAAGTTCACAGTATTTCTTAAAGAAGCAGCTTTTTTGTGTTACAATTTTTATTGATTAAAAACTGGAGGCACAATCGTGGCAAGAGATATAGGAATCGATTTAGGTACAGCTAACGTCTTGATCAATGTATCAGGTAAAGGAATCGTATTAAATGAACCTTCCGTTGTAGCTGTAGATACAGATACAGATAAGGTAGTTGCTGTTGGTACAGAAGCTTATAAAATGGTCGGTCGTACCCCTGGCAATATTCGTGTAATTAGACCATTGAAAAATGGTGTGATTGCTGATTTTGATATAACTGAAGCAATGCTGAGTTACTTCATTGAAAAATTAAATGTTAAAGGCTTTATGTCTAAGCCCAATATTTTAATTTGTGCGCCAACTGGTGTAACTTCAATTGAACAAAAAGCTATCATTCAGGCTGCAGAAAAATCCGGTGGAGGTCGAGTTTATCTCGACTTTGAACCTAAAGTTGCAGCAGTAGGAGCAGGGTTAGATATTTTCAAACCTCAAGGTAATATGGTGATTGATATTGGTGGCGGTACTACTGATATTGCCGTTTTATCTATGGGAGAAATTGTAACTTCGAAGTCACTTCAATGGGCTGGCGATAAGATGGATCAAGCAGTTGTTAACTACATTAAAAATAGTAAGAACTTATTGGTTGGTCAACACACTGCAGAACAAATTAAGATTCAAATTGGAACTGCTTTTGAAGCACAAGATGATCAACAAATTACTGTTCGTGGACGTGATGTTGTTGATGGTTTACCAAAGCAAACTACAGTGACAGCTCCAGAAATTCAAAAAGCATTGGAAGATGGCTTAATGTCTATTGTAGCGGCAACTAAAGAAGTATTAGAGCAAACCCCACCGGAATTATCTGCTGATATTATTGATCGCGGTATTATGCTCACTGGTGGTGGCGCTTTACTTGCTAATATTGATAAGCTAATTACTTATTACTTGCAAGTACCTGTCTTAAAGGCCGATGATCCACTTGAAGCTGTTGCTTTAGGAACTGGAATTTTACTTAAAAATATAGAGAATCATCAGAGACACTAATTATGAATAATAAGATTTTTAATCCGGAAGCAATATTATCAAGATTAGGAAAATTTGGAAAAGTTTTTCTGTGTTTAATAGTAACAATGTTGATAGGTGCTTTAATTGGTTGTACGGTGGCAAGTGGAAATCCGTTCGCTATATTCTTTCCATCAACATGGATCCACTTTTTTGAGTTTTTAAATTAACATGAAAAAATTTATAATAGGTATTGTACGTTTTTATCAAAAATGTATTTCACCCTTATTGCCTCCGACATGTAGATACTATCCTACGTGTTCAACTTATATGATTGATGCTTTAAAAAAGCATGGGATAATATTGGGAAGTATGATGGGATTTGCCCGCATTTTACGTTGTAATCCTTTTATCAGAGGCGGAGTAGATCCGGTACCTGATAATTTTACTTTACGCAGAAATCCTCATCCTGAACGCTATGAAGATGAGATTATAGTAAAGGCATTCCATAATAATAAAAAATAGGAGTTAAGCAGTTTATGTCTAAAAAATTAGAAAACATTAATATCGAAGTAAATGAACGCAAAGGAAGCGTAAATCCAACTTGGGAAGTTATTATTCCCGGTAAGAAAACTATCGGAATTATCGAGCAAGTTGAGGAGCGTTACCACGCAGTTTCAAGTAAAACTAACCACGATTTATATTCTAAAACTCTTGAAAGTGCAATTAACGAATTACTTTCTTACTTCACTTTACATGAAAAATAATATATAGTAGGCGATTTAATGGCAAAAGTTGAAAATAAAACAGATTGGTTCGATCGAATTGCCTGGGGAGTAGTAATTCCCGTAGCTTTGTTAGCATTAATTAGTCTGTATTCTATCTGGGTAGCAACTGTTAATGATCCCGGTGCTGGAAGCCCCAAAAAAAGTGTAATGATGCAGGCTATTTGGTATTTAATATCTATTGCAATTATTATTGTGGTGATGCAATTTGATGCTGAACAGCTATTTAAATTGGCCCCGATAGCTTATGGTGTCGGCATTGTACTTTTAATAGCTGTTTTATTCTTGTATAACCGGCAAGTATTTAATGATACTGGGGCTAAGAGTTGGTTTAAATTAGGACCATTAACATTTCAGCCATCTGAAGTTATGAAACCAGCATTCATTTTAATGCTAGCACGAGTTGTTCAGGTTCATAATGCCAAGTATAGTCATACTTGGAAGACTGACTGGATTTTGATTGGTAAGATCTTTTTATGGTTAATTCCCGTTGCAGTCTTGTTAAAAGAGCAAAATGACTTTGGTACTATGCTGGTGTTTATAGCCATCGTTGGTGGGGTTATTTTGGTATCAGGGATAACTTGGAAGATAATTGTACCTGTTTTTGCAATAGTCTTTATTATTGGTGCATCGGCGATATTACTTGTGGTAACACCCGGTGGGCAGGCCTTTTTAGGGCACTTTTTTAGAGCATATCAATTCCAACGTATCAATTCTTGGTTGAGTCCATCTCAAGATACTTCCTCTGGTGCTTTTCAACTATGGCAGAGTATGAAGGCAATTGGATCTGGACAATTATTTGGTCAAGGATTTGGTAAAGTCAGTGTTTATGTGCCAGTGAGATCAACAGACATGATTTTTTCAGTAATTGGAGAATCATTTGGATTTGTTGGATGCTGTGCACTAATTTTGATCTATTTCTATCTGATTCTCCAAATGGTGAAGATTACTTTTGAAACTAAGAATGCATTTTATTCTTATATTTCAACGGGAATCATTATGATGATCTTATTCCACGTTTTTGAAAATATTGGAATGGGGATCGATTTATTGCCATTAACTGGTATTCCGTTACCTTTTGTGTCATCAGGTGGTTCAGCTTTAATCGTAAATATGATTGGTATTGGGCTAATTTTATCAATGAAATGGCACCATAAGGATTATATTTTCAGTACTGCTGGAGATTTTTAATAATAAATTTACACGTAAGTTTAAAAGCTTACGTGTTTTTTATTACATAAAAAATGGCAAATATGCAGAAATCGCGCATGATCATTGAGTTTTATGGTTTACTGGTAAGGCAGGCTAAAATTATAATCATTTGATTAGTTTTAGCTAATTATAAGAAGAAAATAGAGGTAAGGTATGTTAAAATTTTGTCCAAAATGTAGACATCCGTTAAATGGAGGAGAAAAGTTCTGTCCCAACTGTCAACAAGATTTGCGTGAATGTCAAGAAGATAACAATCAACCTGCCCAGTCTGGTCGAAATCAAGCCCCGCAGCAGGTAGCTCCACGTCCACCAAAAAGACCAATGAGTAAGAAAAATAAGATTATTTTATCAATAATTGGCGCGCTTGTGGTTGTCTTTGGAATCTTTTATGCTTGGGGATCAAGTTACTATTCAAATTCAAATCAAGTAAACCGAATTTTATCAGCACTCAAAGATCCAAAACAAGCTGGTGGAAAATATGTCAGCTGTGATGATCCTAACGTAAAGATAACAGATAGTTCTGTCAAGCCACTTCAAAATTACTACAAGAATCATTCAAATCAAGCTGATGAATTAAAATATGCGCTGACCTCAAATGCAGGTAATAGCGATGTGCAGTTAGTACAATCTGGTCATCATTTCTTGATTTTTCCAAAATATACAGCTCAGTTTCATGGCTATACACCTAAAATTGAAACTAACCATGCTAATTCAATTGTGAAAATGAATGGTAAGAGTATTGGAAAACTTACTGGTTCGAGTTCTCATTTTTCTAAGGAATTAGATCCAGTTTTGCCCGGTCATTATGAATTCTCTATCAAGTCCAAGGTAGCTGGAAGAACGTTAACTGCAAATGCTAATACTAACATTTGGTCTAACCAAAATGTTGATTTAAATATTAATACTGAAACTTTAGTAATTAAGAGTGTTCCAAATGGGACTGTTTATATTAATGATAAAAAAGTGGGTAGTTTAAGTAATAAGGGAGAATTAACCTTATCTGATTATCCGATTACTAAGCATATGACGTTGTATGTAAGTGGAAAGTTCGGTAAAAAAGAACTTCAATCCAAGACCATAACTGATCTTGATGAAGGACTTGAAAATGCGGCGACAGATGATGATAGTGCGATAATTTCAGCTAGTGGCAAGAAATATGTCATTCGTCCTGAATGGAAAGGCCTAGCTTCAAATGAGGAAGCAGGTCATTTGCTTTCTGATGTTTTTGAAAGTGGCGGAGAAAAGAGCCAATATGTCGGTGAAGCTGGCAACAGTAGTTATCTCGCAATGAAAAAGATGTTTGATGGCTTTAGGGATGATGACTCAGTTAATAATTTTGATACAGATGTTAAAATCGAAAGTATCACACCATATGATACTGATGAAAGTCAAGTTAATTACGTGGTTACATTTACCTTTGAACATGATGATTATACTCATGTCCAAGTAATTGAATATACTGGGTGCATTTTGAAGAATGTTGATAGAGACTTTAAAGTCGACAAAATCGGATCCGCTCATGTAAAACAAGATAAAAAGGTTACTGGAGATTCAGATGATGAAGACAGTGACACTAATGATGATGACGATTAGTTGATTAACAGACTGAGTAGCAATTGAGCTCCTCAGTCTTTTTTTTGATAAAAAATCTGGCAAATATGCAAGAACAAGGACAGCAAAGAAAAAATATGGTTGTATGAGAAAGGAATATTTATAACTTAAATAAATTTGATAAAAATGTCGATTTGGAAGATTTGCCGCTTAATTATAATTAACAAATTAAGATAAAAGTAAAATCTACAAAAGTGGTGAAAAGACTAATGACGATTGGTGATTATTTAAAAGATAAACGTACAAAAATGCATTTAAGCAGAAAAGCCTTTGCAGAAGGCATAGTAGACAGTTCATATTTGGCACGTGTTGAAAAAAATAAAAACGAAATTAGGGCAACGACTTTCATTGACTTACTTGCTAAGCAGAATATTTCTCTAAGTGATTTTTTAGGTGAATTTGATGATATTCATTTTCAGAACTATTTTTTTCAGATTAAAGCAAGCGAAGCTTATGTCAATCATGATATAGCAACCTTAGATAAAATGAGCCAAAATCCTGCTAATTCTAGCACTATTATGAGAATGGTTATTGAGTGGTTAATTGCTACATTAAATGATCAAACTGATTCTTATCCTGAAAAAAGTAAAGCTGCCATCAAAAAGTTCTTGTTAGAGGTCGAATTATGGGATGACGATGCGTTATGGATTATTGCGAATTGTTTGGGGATGTATGAGATAGATGAGATTAATAGTGTTGTTAATAGAATATTAGCCACTTTTGATCATTTTGAGGATTATAGTGATTATAAAATTAAGTTGCTTGCCGAAATTGCGCTTAACTATTTAGAAATTAATTTAGAATATAATCTAATTTCTGCTAAGGAACAAAAAGTAATCGACTATATTAATCAATTACCTAACTGTTCAAGTATCTTCTATGAAAAATTGAAGGCAAAATGTCTTGAACAAAAACAAAGATCTGCCAAAACAAGGAGTTCAATGTCAGTGGTTTTAGAATCTCTCTAATCTATAAAAATGTCGATTTAGAAGATTTCAGACTTATATTTTCTTTTCTGAGTATTATGAAGTGGAAGATTTAATATGAGGTAGAAAAATGAAGATTGGGACTCAGTTAAAGAAAATAAGAATATTGTTGGGGCTAACCCAAAAGGAATTCAGCGCAGGAATTGTAACTGAATCTTTTTATTCTCGTGTTGAAAGCAATCATAGTAATATCAGCATGACCCAACTAATTGAGATACTTAATCATAACCATGTGTCTTTGTATGATTTTTTTGAATCACTTACTAAAGAACATTTTGAACATGAGGTAATCGTGGCTTTTATTGATCAAGATATCCCAAAATTGAAAAATTATCTAAATATAACCAAATCTCATCAAATCGTAATCAAGCTAATGATTGCTATTTTAGAAAATCAAAATTTTAAAATTTCAGAGCAGTGTTATCAAAAATTACGTACGTATGCTTTGAAAGCAGAAGATAATCAAAAAATAGTTCTTGTTCAATGTTTGTTAGTTCATCTTTGTGAGTTAGATGAGTTAAGCATATTAATGGATAAGCTAGCACAATTTCCAAATAGTGAAAGTGACGATCTGACTTTAAGGTTGAAAATACAAGCTTTGCTAGTATGTATGCGGCGTTTTTATGAAAATGGAGACGATAGTAAAGCTATAGAGGCTATAAAGTTGATTGATTCTCTACCGCAAAAATCAATTACAGCTCTAGAGAGAGTGGTCGCACAGTATTATTTAGCTTTAATAAAAAAAGACCTATCAAAAGCAAAGCAGATTAAAAAATTACTAACTGATATGGGATACATTAAATATCTCAAATAATAAAAATGGCAAATATGCAGAATTAAAGACGAATCTCTTATAAAATCATAAAATAGAAAATGGTGTTATTACAAAGTAAGAGAATTATAGATAGAAAGTTGAGAGTGAAAGTTAACGTGAAAACATGTCCAAATTGTGGTGCTCAAATGGAAGCCGATGTAAATTTTTGTACTGAATGTGGTAGTGATATTAGAAATGTAGCACCCAATCAAAATTCACAGACCGCAGATATACAACAAGTTGAGCAACCAACTCAAACTAATTGGCAAGAAAGTAATAACAATATGAATCAGGTGATTGATAATTCTTATCAGCAACCTCAAGTTCAACAAGTGACAAATAATTCAACTACTCCAAATCAGACTTTAAGTCGAGTAAGTGAAGCTGTGAAAAATTTTGATAAGGATAGTTTGTGGAATTGGTTTGTAACTTCATGGAAGACTCCAAGTGCAAAACAAAATGGAGAAAAGTGGTACGGGATTGCAACTTTGCTTTTAGAAATGATCATCTTTTCTTGGGCATTTGGTGCTGGTGTTAAGAAAGCAGTAATGTCAAATATCCCTACTGCTATTCCTAGTTATTATCAGGATAAATTTAATGGATTTTTCCGCTCACTGGGATTTGACCAATTTTTAGTTGTATTAATTACTGGAGCAGGAGTGATTGTAGGCTCTTATGTAGCTCATAAGATCGTTTATAATCAAAATTCATCAATTTGGTCCCTAATTAATAAGATTGTTCAATTAAGTAATATCAATGCAATTGTTGTTTTAGTTTTATCCTTAATTTGCTGGTTAAGTTTTAAAAGCATGCCGCAAGTAATTATTGGATTGATGTTATTTGTAGCAATTTTGTATTTAATGGCTGGAGCATTTTCAATTCATGAAGATCAAGAAAGCATTAGAGATCCGTTTTATGGGGTAATTCTTTATTTGGTAATTGTAGTTTTATTTGCTGCACTTGCATATCTCGTTGTGAAGGGCCAATTAGTCAGTCAAATTAGAGATACTTTCCAAGTCGATATCAGTCAATACTTTAATTTAAACAATATTCATTTTTAATATAATACCTAGATAGAAGCTGAATGAATAATTCAGCTTTTTTATAAGGAGAAGTTTATGAAAAAGTTCTGTCCTAATTGTGGTGGTCCGTTAAAACCTGACGATAAGTTTTGTAAAAAATGTGGTAGTCCGGTTAATGCTAATAAAGTTCCCCAACGTGATAGTCAGCAGCCGGCTCAAGCAGATTTTAAGAGACCAACTCAGCAGCCAAAATTAACTAATAATCGCACTCAAGGCCAACCTAATATGCAAAGACCCCACAGACCAAAAAAGTCAAATAAGAAAGTAATTGCGATTGTTGTAAGCGTGTTGGTTATTTTGCTAGCAGGTGGAGGATTTTGGTATTTTACTCAAAAGAGTAGTAATAACCAAGCTAGTGTAGCTAAAACGACCAAAACTCACAAAAAGACTCCAAAAAAAGTTCCTAAGAAAGAAAAAAAGAAAGAGTATTCTAATAAGATCTGGATGTTGATGGGATATATGGCATATGCTCGCAAGAACTATGAAAAAAGTGAAAATACCGATAACACAGGCGATTTAGTAAAAGCAGTTGTTAGAGATTTTAGTGATGGCACTCTTGAAGCTGAGCAAAACTCTCAATCAACTTATACTGTTTCTAATAAGTATGGTAGTGTGGACGTTGCTGTTAATAAGAAAAACGTTAAGGTAACTAATGATGGAACGAAGGTCACTTCTAAATCTGAGTTGAAGAAGACTTTTGGCAAGTATAAGAGTCAGATTGAAAAGGTGAGTGGAGGAATAAGTGAGAATACAGTTTCTGAAGCGTCAGCTAATAAAGAAAAAAAGAATAAGTCTAATGTGACATTGAGTGATGGAGAAATGATTGTAGCCGCTATACTTACACGGGTACAAAAAAGTTCAGTAAAAGACCAGATTAACGTAATAAAAACTGATATCGACCAGTCTTTAAATAGCACTGCTAAGAAAATAGATATGCAAAACTATATTTGGGGTTTGATTGAAGAAACCGATGCAGGTGTTACTTCATATAGCGTTGCCTATAATTTCTCAAGTTCGAGATGGGCGAAAGTAGAGTTAAATAATGATACCCATGCAGAGTTCGTGAGCTTGTTTACACATGCACCAGGATTGGAATCAGTAGAGAAAAAGAAAATTTCTAAAAAAGAACTCATTGAGAAATATGGTCCGTATAAGCAAGACTTAGACGACATTTTGAATGGACTTGAAAAAAGTAAAAGTCATCATGATGAATTGAGTAAGCAGATTTATAATCAGCAAAGTGATAACTCTACTGATACTAATGATAATGATGACGATGACGACAGTGATGATTAATACTTAATCAGAAAATTAAGCTAGTAAATACAATAATTTCGTATTTACTAGCTTTTTTTCGCATAATTCTTGTTTTATGTGAATATTCTCTCCATTAAGTATAATATTAGTACTTGGAAAGCTTACTTAGGAGGAAAAAATGACAATTGGTGAAGCACTAAAGCAAGTTCGTCTACAAGCAGGCCTTACTCAAAAACAAATGACATCAGGATTAATAACTGAATCTTTTTATTCAAAAGTTGAGCGTGGAGTCCATTCAATTGATGCTGAAACTTTGATCGAATTATTATCAGCTCATCATATTGATGTAATTCAATTTTTTCAATTGATAACATATCAAAAGTCTCGCGCTGAACCGAATTTTAATTTGATAGACAAGATCACCTATGCCCAAAACAAAAAAGATCTGAAGGCGCTGGATAAAATTGCTTCAGAAATATCAAATGGGGGGGGTAAAAATAACTTCTATCTCCAATATCGTTTGCAGAATGCTTATGCTTGGATTTTACATTCTAACAAATTTGTTCCAGATGAGATGAAGAAAAAAGTAAAATCTTTGATTTTAGATGAGAACTGGAATCGTCCAGCCTATCATTATTTGAGTCAAGCTGTAATTTTTCTTGATCTAGATGATGCATATTATTTGGTTAACTCGGCCTTTAAGGCATTTCATAAAAATAAAAAACAGGATTACTTTACCTTACAATTTGTTGCTATGATTGCAGTCAACTATTTGAATTGCTGCTATTACCAAAAAGCAAGTAAGAAATATACTGACTGTGCAGTTGAATTTTTGTACTCTTTACCACTAGAGCCAACTATTGGGTTTCATCGGATGGTGGGAGCGTATTATGAGGCTCTTTTTAATAATGATCTACAAATGCAAAAACGTATTGCCATCATTTTGAAAAAGATTTCTACTATCGAAGATACTTTAAACAAAGACATAGCCAAAGAATTGAATTTATAGCTAAACAAAAAGCTGCTCGTAGTGAGCAGCTTTTTAAATTAAAATAATTAGTTTTTTGTATTCTTTTCAATATCTTGTTGTTGTGCAGCTGGTTCTCTGATAACTAACACGTCACATTCAGAAGTTCTAGTAACGTATTCGGTAATACTACCAATTAATAGTCTTTCAACAGCGTTAAGACCAGTCGCACCAATAATGATTAAATCGATATCATGCTTTTTAGGAAATTCGTGAGCGATGATATTCTTTGGTGAGCCAAATTCGATTGAATATTTTACATCTTTTACGCCAGCATCCTTTGCTTGCTTATAATATTCTTCAATCTTTTCTTGTGCTTCTTTAGAAACTTGTTCAACCATGGCGGAGTCAAAACTAGAAACATCTTGAAACGCTCTAGTATCAACAACGTGCAAAATTTCAAGTTCGGCACCATTTCTTTTAGCAACTTCTACAGCCTTGCCAAAGGCCATTTCAGCTTCTTTTGATCCATCGACAGCAACTTGTATATGATGATATTGTTTTAACATAATGTTTCACCTCTCATATAATATTTTACCAAAAAATAGTAAATTCAGAGAAAAACTATGCATTTAGTTTGAGAAAGCTGAGTGAAAAAAACATCACGACGATGGTTCCCAAAATTAAAGTAATGAAGTTATATTCACGAGCTAAAGTAAATAAGATCAAGATACCAATTATTGCTGTAATCAGCAGACCAATGCTAGTAAAGACAAATAAATTCTTCACTTTAGGATTGGTTTCGAAATTATAAATTAAAAATTGTCCGTGCCTTTGAGACCAAAGTAAATAAGCAGCCGTCAAAATCAACAAGACAATGAAGATTAACATAAAGACTGTAATAACCAAATTAATATCCTCTCACTCATAGATATGAAAAGAAGCGGCCAAAAGCCGCTTCCATTAATTTACTAAGAAAATCTGAGTTGACGTGCTCGAATAATGACGCTTGTTGAACCCGCAGTGTTCAAAATTTGAGCTTGCGTCGCAGTGAATATGGATCCTAGAATTGACTAGTATTCCGATTCAGTAGTTATTCGCAAACTCTAACGTCTATTGTTTGATCGGTCAACTGTACTATTAATCTTCGCGATCAACTCAGATCAACTATATTGTATCAAAATATGACTAACTGTCAATAAAGACAACTCTAGCTTAAGCCATCTTTTTGCATTTTTTTAAGGGTTTCATATTGCTGCTTGAATGCCTTCTCAAATTTAGAATTTCCCTTAGGATTAAAGTATTTTTGATTTTTTAAATTATTAGGTAAGTATTGCTGGGCTATCCAATCATTAGGGTAGTCATGTGGATATAAGTATTTGACTCCATGTCCGAGTTTTGATGCACCTTTGTAATGTGCATCTTTTAAATTATTTGGAATTGAGATCGAAGACTTTGTTTTGACATCATTAATAGCAGCATCAATTGCTGAAATTGCACTGTTACTTTTGGGCGAAAGACACAATTCAATCACTGCGTTTGCCAAAATTATTCTAGCCTCAGGTAATCCCACCATTTGGGCTGCTTGAACTGCAGCAGTTGCATGCTGACAAGCAGGGGGATTTGCTAAGCCAATATCTTCATAAGCAATTACTAGTAGCCGCCTAAAAATTGCCGGTAAATCACCAGATTCACACAATTGGGCTAAATAAAAAAGAGCTGCATCAGTGTCTGAACCACGAATTGATTTTTGAAAAGCAGATATTAAATCATAATGGCCATCGCCACTTGCATCAAAATTTTGTACTTTAGTCTGAAGCGAATCGGCCATTTGTGTTACATTAATTGAAATTTGAGATATATCTTTTTCTTTATCAATCAACTCTTGCTTAGTTGAACGCACTGCCAATTCTAGTGCATTCAAGGTATAGCGTAAATCACCGTTGCCTTTTTGAATTAATAAATTCATTGCTTCATCTGATAAGAGAGCATGTTCAAGACCTAATCCATTTTTATCATCTTTTAGTGCTCGCTCAATTGCTTTTTTTACATCGTCTGGTTCAAGTCTCTTTAATTCAAAAATTTGACACCTTGAGCGGATTGCAGGTGAAATTGATATATATGGATTCTCAGTTGTAGCCCCAATTAAAACTATTTCTCCTGATTCTAGAAGAGGTAATAAGAAATCTTGCTTTGTTTTATCAAGTCGATGAATTTCATCAAGTAATAAAATTACTGTTCCACTCATTTTAGCTTCTTGAGCGACAATTTGCAGATCTTTTTTTGAATCAGTTGCTGCATTTAGTTTCCTAAAAGCATATTTAGTAGAACCAGCGATTGCACTGGCAATTGATGTTTTACCAATTCCAGGTGGGCCGTACAAAATCATTGAAGAAAGAAGTTTAGCTTCAACCATTCTTCTAATAATTTTTCCAGGTCCAACTAGGTGATTTTGACCAACTATTTCATCAATATTAGTTGGTCGCATACGATAGGCAAGTGGTCTCATTTATTTACCTCTGTTAAATAGTTTTGACCAAAATGATTTCTTCTTTTTAGGCTCTTGAATTGCGTTAGGGGTGACAGTTGGAGCGTAAACTTGTTGAATATCAATGCGATAGCGATTGATTGCTGTTTTTGAAACGACTAAAATTCCAGTTGCATCCGGTTCATTTTTAGCGGTTTCATCATTTATCAGAGTAAATTTAATATCATCTTGACTGCATTTTCCCATCAACTTACTGATAAAATCGTTCTGTGGCATTTTACCATTGATTAAAACAGTGTAGCCCTTAAAATCATCAATATTTTTTAAAAAGAGGGTGTCTAACTTGGGGTCAGCTACTTGAGCAACTGTCATTCGCAGTAAAACTCTTTCTCTTAATGAGCCCAAATAGCGTCGACGTTCATCAGGCTTAGTTTGAGGAGTTACACCGCTAGCGGCTTGCTGAACTCGTTTACTTAAATCTTCGGTCATCTTGTCTCCTTAAATATTTGTCTAATAAAAAAGTCTTTCCACAAATGTGAAAAGACTTTGTAAATAGAAGCTGTAAAATTAAAGCTTCTTGTTGTACCATTCAACGACAAGTGCTTCGTCAACTTCTGGTTCCATTTCGTCACGTTCTGGAAGACGAACTAAAGTACCAGTCATCTTGTTGTCATCAAATGAAACAAATGGTGGACGTGATACAACTGCTTCAAGAGCATCTTTAACTTGTTGTAAGTTCTTTGACTTTTCCTTCAAGCTGATTTCTTGACCAACTTTAACTTCGTATGAAGGAATATCAACACGTTTGCCATCTACTAAGATGTGACCGTGGTTAACAAGTTGTCTAGCTTGTTCTCTAGTAGTTGCAAGGCCTAAACGGTAAACAATGTTGTCTAAACGACGTTCAAGTAAGATCATGAAGTTAACACCGTGCTTACCTTCACGAATTTTACCTGCGCGAATGAATAAGTTTTGGAATTGACGTTCATTCAAACCAAACATCCAACGTAACTTTTGCTTTTCTTTTAATTGTTGACCATATTCAGAAACCTTAGCACGGTTATTTGGACCATGGTCACCAGGTGCGTAGTTACGACGACTTAATTCTTTACCAGTACCTGAAAGTGAAATACCTAAACGTCTTGAACGCTTCCAGCTTGGGCCAGTATATCTTGACATAAATATAATCCTCCATAAAATAAATAAAATTCTGGAGTAAAATATAAGGAATAAGTTCAACATTCGTGCATCTTAAGTTGTATGTTTCGCCCAGTGCAGCGCGGGTTACTCGTTCACTAAACGTCTTAAGATGTTGACGTTCTTGTCACTTATTGCTGCAAATATTTTACACGACGACAATTATAGTAGAAATGATTAATAAAAGCAAGCAATATAGTTGCATTTGGCAATGTTTCTATATTTGATTTTTGCTATAATATAAGCAGAAATTTGGAGGAAATTATGTCATCAGCTCAATCAATCATCATTATTTTAATTATTGTATTTGTAATTGCTCTAGTTGCTGGTGCTGTGATCATTAATAAATACTTTAATCATCAAATCGCTCAAATTGACAAAGAAAGTGAGCAACTCAATGATCTAGCAGCAAAACAAGATATTTCTCGCTTGGAAAAAATGGGCCTGGCAGGTAAAAGCCTGGCAACTTTTGAGGAAAGTAAAAGTGATTATCAAAAAGTTGAAACTAAGCAAATTGGACAATTGCAACATTTATTAGAGCAAGCTGCTGAAACTAATGCAAAATATAAGTTATGGCAAGCAAGAAAACTGATCAAACAGGCTCAAGATTTATGCGATCAAGCTCAG
>NZ_CANBCP010000013.1 GCF_947367085.1 uncultured Lactobacillus sp.
TATTAATTCAATATTTTTCTTAAAAGCTTTTCTTGCGACTGGCGATACATATCTATAAAATGTATATGAGAGGTTATTCATATGAAAAACATAGAAGAATTGTATGCCAAGTATCAAGCGGCTGTAGAAGTTTTACAAAAAGCATTGAATGTATCTTTTTCTTCAGCTTTGACAGAAACTTTTGATAATTTGGAAAATGAAAAAATAAAGGTTGAGCAAGGTGCTCCTGATAAAGATACGGTTGCTCAACTAACAGATATTTATCGTAAACTGGATTATGAGCATGCTTCAAAAAAAGAAAAAGTTGAAATATTTACCTTATTAACTTTAAAGGCAATTAATGATGACGGGCGAAATTATACGCAAATGCCGACGCCGACAATCATTGCAACAGTGATTTCTTTAATGTGGCAAAAAATGGTTTCAGGCTCTGAAAAAGTCGTTATTGATCCAGCAATTGGTACAGGAAACTTACTTTATTCAGTCATCAGGCAATTGATTCAAGAAAACCATTCAAAAAATAATTATGAATTGTATGGTATTGATAATGATGAAGGCCTTTTAGATCTGGCAGATGTTGGAGCACATTTAGATGATTTAAAGATAAATTTGTATCGTCAAGATGCTCTTGATCCATGGATGGTGGGGCCTGCTGATGTAGTTGTTAGCGATTTGCCCGTGGGATATTATCCACTTGATAATAATGCACGTAAGTTTGAGAATCGTACTAAAGAAGGACACTCTTTTGCCCATGTATTATTTATTGAACAGATTGTTAATAATTTAGCTCAAAATGGATTTGCATTTTTAGTGGTTCCTAGGTTATTATTTACAAGTGAAAGTGTTAGCGGTTTCATGCAGTGGCTAGCAAAGAAAGTAAATCTTCGCGCAATCGTAGATTTGCCGGATGAAATGTTTGCAAGTCAGTTGCAGCAGAAGTCGATTTTAGTATTTCAAAATCATGGGGATAAATCAGCTCCAGGAGATGTTTTAGTTGCCAAGTTAGATTCACTCAAAGATCCAAAATCTTTGGTCGAATTTAATGTTAAGCTCAACGATTGGTACCAAAACATGCAACACAAATAATTATTTAGGAGGATCACATGAAAAAAGTTTTAGCAATTAACTCTGGTAGTTCATCTTTTAAATATAAGCTATTTTCTTTACCTGATGAGAAAGTCATCGCAGAAGGGATGGCAGATCGAGTAGGTTTACCAGACTCAACTTTCGATATGAAACTTGCAGATGGTAAGAAATATGAAGAAAAGGAAGATATTCCTAATCAAGAGGCAGCTGTACAAAAATTGTTAGATTGGCTTCAAAAATATGATGTGGTTACTGATCTTTCAGAAATTGCTGGAGTAGGTCACAGAATTGTGGCTGGTGGTGAATACTTCAAAGATTCATCAATTATTGATAAAGATAAATTACAAAAGATTTTCGATCTTAAAGAATATGCACCACTTCATAATCCAGCTGAAGGTGAGGGAATCAAGGCATTCATGAAGTTATTGCCAGGCGTGCCAGAAGTTGGTGTATTTGATACATCATTCCATGAAACCTTGGATCCTGTTCATTATTTATACCCAATTCCTTATGAATATTACGAAAAATATCGTGCACGTAAATATGGTGCTCATGGAACTTCTGTACGTTATGTAGTTGGACAAGCAGCTAAAATGATGGATAAGCCATTAGATGAATTGAAATTGATCGTTTGTCACTTAGGCTCCGGTGCATCCATTACCGCTGTTAAAGATGGCAAGTCATACGATACTTCAATGGGTTTTACTCCATTAGCAGGAATTATGATGGCTACTCGTTCAGGTGATGTAGATCCTTCGCTTCTTCAGTATGTAATGAAGAAAGAAAACATTACAATGGATGAAATGATCGAAATTTTGAACAAGAAATCTGGCTTATTAGGAGTTTCAGGTATTTCTCCAGACATGCGTGATTTGAAGCATAATCCAGATAAGCGTGCAAAATTAGCTCGTGAAATGTTCATTAATAGAATCGTCCGTTTCTTAGGTGCTTACATTGCTGAAATGGGTGGCGCAGATGGTATTGTCTTTACTGCTGGCATTGGTGAACATGATAAGCGTGTTCGCAAGGGCGTTATGGAAGCTTTAGAATTCTTGGGGATTGATCCTGATTTCGAAGCAAATGAAACAAATGGACAAAAGTTTATTACAAAACCAGATTCTAAGATTAAGGTAATGATTATTCCAACTGACGAAGAATTGATGATCGAAAGAGACGTAGTTCGTTTGGCACATTTGGATTAATTATGTTATAGTTGAGGACATAACTATTTTCGATGTATAATAGTTATGTCTTATTTTTTGGGGATGTTTTGGGATTCGACAGGCGTAGATTCGCATTGACTGCAATTCGTAGGTCACGTCTACGTAAAAACGTCACAGTTAAATATAACTGCAAATAACGAAAATTCTTACGCAGTAGCTGCTTAGTCAGCCTGTGTGATCTGGTGACGGTTTGCTCATGGCTGTCATCGGGTTTTACCCTTAATGAGCTACGTTTAACTACCTCATCTGAATAGTTAAAAAGAAGAATCTCAGGTATGTCTTAACAAGTTAGCCCTGTTATATGGCGCAATGTTTTGACGAGATTAAATAATATAACTATGATTGTAGAGGTTAATGACGAAATGCGTTTGGACAGGGGTTCAATTCCCCTCATCTCCACTATATGAGTAAAGAATGTTGATATATCAGCATTATTGTATTGAAAAAACACCTTTTGACTAGGATTTGACTAGGAAAAGGTGTTTTTATTTTATAAATTTAATTGTGAGATAGATTTTACAGCGTCTTCTTTATTCTTATTATTGACATGCGTATAAATATCTAAAGTCATTTGAACGTTTGCGTGACCTAACAGCATTTGTACAGTTTTCGGTTTGACATTTGTATTTTCAATTAAAAGCGTTGCAAAAGTATGTCTAAAGCCGTGAATAGTTATATGTTTTAAATCCTTATTTAAGACATAGTTTTCATCAAGTTTATACTGTTTAGCGTATTCTTCATTAAGTTCATGATCTTTTGCATAAACTCGATTTAGCCACTGGGTAGGCTTGGATAATGCTAAGTAGTTGCCTTGATAAGTGTGGAAAATCTTGTCAGAAACGATTTTTTGTCCCTTGCGATAGTCTAACAAGGTTTGTTTTAAATTGGCTGAAAGGGGAACCGTTCTCTTGGATTGCTTGGTTTTAGGACTGTTAACCATCAACTTGTTACCTATACCGTAAGTTAAAGTTTTATTTATTGAAATGGTGTTATTAATTAAATCGATGTCGCTCCATGTGAGTGCTAAAGCTTCACCTTTTCTAAGACCAGTGGAAGATAGTAACTTAAAGTATGTGTAAATGGTTAGATTGGTTTGTTTTGCTACGTCTAGAAAAACATCAAGTTCATCCTGTGTGTAAACGTTATGCTCAATATCGCGACGCTTGCGTGTGGTTTTCTTAGGAACGAGAATGCGAGCTAGTTTATTTTCATCTACATAGCCTAGACGCATGCCATACTCATAAAGTGACCGCATTATAAATAGAACATCGCTATATTTAACCATTTCCGTGGCTAATTTATCAGCCCATATTTGCAAGTCTTTTACTAAAATAGCATCAATATAGTTATTACCAAAATAGGGATCTACATGACATAAATAATTGGTTTGGGTTTTATTAGCAGTTGAGCTTTTGACCGTATTCTTATAGTTTTCAAACCATAATTGCCACAGTTCTTTAACTTTAATTTGTTTTTGCCTTACGAAATCATCGGGCTTGGTTTGTGACATTTTATTAAACGCATCGTCAGCTTCAGCATATGATTTAAACCCACGTCGAGTGGTTACGGTTTGGTTACCGTTTGAGTCATAGCCTAACCAGATAGTAAACATAAAGCGTTTTGAACCGTTTTTCAATTGGTATTCTTTGATACTAGTGTTTTTTCTTTTTGGCATAATAAAAACCTCCATTGCAAGCCTAAATAAGCATCTGCTACAATAGAGGTTGCAGAGCTTATTTTGTTGGCTTTGTTTCATTATTTTTTACGTAGATCATTGGCGTGATCCATTTACGTTCCCATCAGTGTTGGCGCACTGGTGGGATTTTTTTGTTTTATTATTGAACATTAACCTTAAATTTAGCAGCTTTCTTGAAAGATACAAGTGGTTTAAATTGTAATTCAAAGTCGCCTAATTTATCAGTGCCAAATCCAGTAGTTACATCTGCTTCTTTACCAGCCGCAATTGAGTCAAGTGTTTGATCGTTTACAGGGTAAGCTTTTAACTTGGTATTGTCAGGCCCGTATACATCTAAGTCTGTACCTATTGCTAAGTCTTGCTTACCATCATTTTTAACGTGGTAAACAACTTTAATAACATTTGTTGGCTTAGTGTCTGCGAATTCGTTACGTTCGTCAGTCTTTTGAACTGATTTCAAAGTATATTCAACGTCACCAACTTTTACTGTTTCACCAACTTTATAGTACTTAACAGTATCTTTTTTCTTAGTAGATTTTTCTACCTTAGTTCCGCCATTACTGGAGCTATCACTACATGCTGTTGCAAATAAACTAATGGCTGCAACAGTACCCATTAATGCAATTAAACTTTTCTTCATCTCTTTTTTTCTCCTTATAAATAAGTTTTTAGTTTAAAGTCATTCCGGACATTCCTTAAATAATTTTATTGCTGAATTTAGCATTCTGTGGGGTATACCATAATTTTGAATAAAGTCTATAGGCTCGGTAAAACCGTCACCCATTTTACAAGAATAATCATAAATAAGTTTTAAACCGAAATCGTCGGCTGGTTTTTCTTCGCTATTTTGTCCGGCGAAAGATGAAAAATACATAATGCCTTGGTCACCTAGCATTAGATGACCAATTTCATGCGCTATTGTAAATGGGATTTCATCTTTATTAATCCAGTTAGTATTAATGAACATTCTTTTGCTGTCTTTAAAGGATACAGAAGGGTTGCGAGGATCCGCCTTAACCAGTGTATAACTAAAGCCATGCTTCATTGCATAGTTAAGTAGATAAGTGATTAAGTCGTTTTTACTGTTGTTTATCATCAGGCTTAATTTTACCTTCTTTAATATCGTCTTCCATCAATCCACGGATCATTTTTAAATACTTTTCTGGAACAGGATAGCCGTGATAAGAATATGGCTTATCTTCATCTATTGAAATTGTTGACTCTGAAGATGATGGTAATGAGGGATCATCTGTTGCACCACTTAAGTAATCAGTGGTCGTATGAAGTAGATCCGCAACTTGTTGTAATTTATCCATACGTGGCGTTTTCTTACGCCAGCTATAAATAGTATTTGGGCTAATTCCAGTTTCTTCAGCTACATCCTGTAAGCTTTTATCAAACTTTTTAGCTCGTTCTTTTATGCGATCTAATAGCATTTGTAAGCACCTCAAAAGATACTTACACAAATAATATTCAAAAAAGTACAAAAATAGTGTTGACTAATTAGTACTTAAGTACATAATATAATTTATGTAAGTTAAATAGTAATACAAAAAGTAATAAGAAATTAGCAGTTAAAGACGGAGTGGGGACTCTTTTAAACGCTTATTTCTTATACCTCTATATTACTTTTAAGTATTAAAAATGCAATACTTTTAGTACTTTTTTACTTACTAAAATTTATAGAAAGGATTGAAAAGAATGCCATCCACTATTTCAGGTAGAGAATTGGTAATCAAGTTCCTTAAGGATAACGGAATGAAAAGCACTGATTTAGCCAAGATGTATGGAATGACTAAACAAGAAGTTTCGGATTATCTTTCTGGAAGAAAAAGCAATCGGGCTGGTAACCAATTCATTTTAAAGGTAATTCACGATTTTAAGATTTAGAGGTGATGGAAATGCATGTGGTAATTCCTGAAGAATATGTAATCAAGGCTATCCAGCAACAATATTTTTCAAAAACAGATGCAGCTAATTTCTGTGGAGTAAGTTACACCACCTTTGCTAAGTGGGTAAAAGAAACCCCTATTAAAACCAGTGTGGTTAATGGTCAATTACTTTACGCAAAAGAAGACCTAATTAAGTTTATGGAGGATCACGCAAAATGAAACTTTATGAAAAAGCATTCATTGTTGAAATAGTAGGAATAGGAATTTTCTTGCTTATGTATGCTGGATACTTAATTTTTAGTGCAATTTAGAAAGGTAAAAAAAATAATGCGAGCAATTAGTCCAGAAAAAGCTGATGAATTATATAAGTTTTGGAATAGCTTAAGTGAAGATGAAAAAGGTTTCTTTTTATTTACTTCAATTTATGAGTGTGAAGACTTAAACGAAATTTTGTCAATTATCCAATTTAAGGTGAGTGAACAGTATGAAGATCTGGAAACCGAAGAAAATTAAATGGAGCGCTGCGATTTTTGCAACAAATGCCATCTATGATGGCGGAGAATTGTTTAAAAGTTCAGTTAACTTAGATGAAAGAATTCGCCGTGGTGAATTAATGGAGGTTACAAAATGAATGTATTTGAAATTAATGATGCAATTGACGAATTACTAGATAAAGACTTAGATCCAGATGTTTTAGTTGATACCATTGAAAGCTTAAAACTCACCCGAGATGAAAAACTAGATGGAGCTGCAGGCTTGAGCGAAAAGCTTAGTAGTGAAGTGGACTGGGCTGACAAGAAAATTAAGCAACTACAAGCTTTTAAAAAATCTGCAACCAACAAGCAAAAAAGTCTTAACAACTACATCACTGCAGCTATTGATGACGCTGGTCTTAAAGAAATCAAAACTAAGCACTACATTTTAAAGCCGCGCAATTATAGAGCTTCTACGGTTGTGGAAGACACAATGCAGTTGCCAGTAGATTATGTCACTCGTGAAACTGTAATTAAACCGAATAAGAAGAAGATTTACGAAGACCTTAAGGCTGGTAAAAAAATTAATGGTGCATATTTGAAACCTAATAGAAAGACGGTAATTAAATAATGGAAAAATTAACACTTGAAGATATTTGTAGTTTAGGAAGTTTTATTGATTCAAAAGATTTCTCATTAGATTTAAAGAGAAACGTTATTAAGGATTTAAACGATGCCTTAGCTAAAGAAAACCCAGATACTCACAATATTGTTAGCGATATTTTGATGGAAAAATATGGGTCCTGATCATGAAGAATTAGGCAAGCAAATGTTGAACTTATTGAAACACGCTGTAGGAGATAAATAATGAATAATTTTACAACTGAAGAATTAGATAAATTTGTTAAAGACATTAAATCAGACAAGATCAAAAACTATATCATTATTGGAAAATCAGATGAAGGCACTGCTGCTGGAGCCAATGGTCAGATTGAAACTTTAGCAGGATTACTTCATATAATGCAAATAACATTGGATAAAGATATTTATTCTTCTATCAGTAATCATGACATGATTGAAGTAATGTCTAAGATCTTAGGTGAATGATGTACGAAACATGTTACATAAGGGAGGTGGTTTAAGAGATGTACGAATTACGATCCTACCAGAAAGAATTAATCAAAAAAATTATCGATTCTATGAAAAAGAATCATCGTGTAATTATTGTGCAGTCGCCACCTCGGACAGGTAAAACAGTGAGTAATGGCTGAGATAGCCAGACGTACGACTTCCATTGGTAATCGTGTAATGTTCCTAATCCATAGGCGCGAGGTGTTAAATCAGGCAGTCGATACATTTAAAGCTCAGGGTGTTGACCAATCGCGCCTTGATGCAGGGATGGTTCAAACATTAACTCGTAAAGTAGATCGTTTACCAGAGCCTAAATTAATTCTGGTAGATGAAGCTCATCATGCGCTCGCAAAGAGTTATCAGAGAATTCTAAACAAATTTCCGAATGCCCATGTGCTGCTATTTACTGCAACGCCAATCAGAACTGGTCGTAGACAAATGGATGAAGTCGCAGATGACATTATTGTAGGTCAATCAATTAGCGATTTAACTAAGCAAGGATTTTTAGCTCCGTTTGACTACTACTCCATCGATGATATTGATGCTGACAAGCTTAAACGAAGTTCTACAGGAGATTATACAAATGCCAGCATGGACGAAGCTGTGAGTCGTAAAATTTATGGTCACATCATTAGTAACTATCAGCGGTTAGCAGATGGTAAACAAGCGGTGGTTTACACATACTCGGTTGAAAGTGCAAAACGAATTGCTAAGGCATTCAATAAGGCTAATATTTCAGCCGTAGAGGTCGATGGATCTACCGAGGATAATATTAGGGATCACTATGTAAAACAGTTTAGAGATAAGAAAATACGCATTCTCGTAAACGTTAACTTGTTTACTGAGGGAGTAGACTTGCCAGATGTAGATTGCGTAATCATGGCTAGACCGACTCAAAGTTTGGCACTCTATCTGCAATTTTCAATGCGTTGCTTAAATCCTAGAGAAGGAAAACAGGCAATTATCATTGATCACGTTGCTAACTGGAAGACATTTGGATTGCCAGACAGCGACCGAGATTGGAAAAACGCAATTATCTCTAAAGATAAAAACAGTAAGCGCAAGAAAAATGATGAACCTACATTCGCGATTACTCAATGCGATTATTGTTTTGCCGTTGTGCCATCTTCAAAAGTTAAAGATGGTAAATGTCCTATGTGTGGTAAGCCAATCAAGGTTCATGCAGCGGTAGAGCAAACCGATGATCAGCTTAAATTAATTAATGATCGAAAGAGATTGATTAATGACATCTTGAATGATGAAGTAATGCAAAATGTCGCTAATAAGTCGGTCAAAGAATTGCACACGATGAAGGAATTACAAGCATACGCAAAACTGCACAAATATAAGCGTGGCTGGGTTTATTACCAAGCCAAAATGAAAGGGTTAATCAAAAGAAAATGATTGATGTGAGTAAGTTTAATAAAATTTCTAAAATCAGAAAATCGTTTAAACCAGGATATTTAAAAGAATATGGATTTAGACGTAAATCAGATTTAAATCTAATCAATACTAAGAGCTACACGCTTTCATTATCAGACGATGATGAAGTTAAGTATGTAGGCAACAAAACATGGGAGGTTAAATAATGGGGATTCTACCAGAAGACAAGCCAGTCAAGCCAAAATTAGAACCGCATAATTTCTATATTTTTGGTAGACCAATGGCGGGTAAGAGTTATTTTGCCAGTTACTTTCCGCACCCACTAGTTCTAAACACTGATGGAAATGCATCGCAAGGAACTGCGCCAAGTATTCAGCTTAGAAATATTCGTGGTAAAGATGGAAAGCTAACGCAAAATGTAATGAAACAAATTGATGAAGTTGTTCTAGAACTTCAATCACAGCAGACCACCTTCAAAACAATCATCATTGATGTTATTGAAGATGTCTGCGTCATGGTAGAGCAAGCAATCTGTATTGAAGCGGGTGTAGATGCATTAGGCGATATTCCATATGGTAAAGGATTTTCAACAATGAAGTCAGTACTGCAACGTTTCGTAATGGATTTAAAAGCATTGCCTATGGACGTAATTTTTATCAGTCGTGAGATTGAAGTAACCGATGAAAAGACTGGAGCAACTGAAATTAAATCAGGGCTTAAAGATAGCTATTACAACATCGTAACTGGCAACTGCGATCTAACAATTAGATGTCAGAAATTAGGTCAAGGCAAGTATGCACGTATCGTTAAAGACAAACGAGCTGATTACAAGCCAGAAGACATTAGCGATAAGCGTATTAAAGACTTACTTAGTAGTTGTATAGGAATGTTCTAATTATGAAAGTAAAGATTTTTAGAGACTTTAACAGTGAAGATATTCAAAAAGATATCAACGATTTTATAAAAGATAAAAAAATCATTGATATTAAATACGCTGTAACTACTGATGCCTACAATGGTCAATGCTATTGTGAAGTGCTAGTCGTATATGAGGAGCCAACCAAGCTTAAGCAAGAAACATTTTATATGTCAGACGATGCAGAAGTTAACGATTTCATAAGTAAACATGATGTTGTGAATGTAGAGCACTTTGGTAATGGCGATGAAATTAACACGATTATCACATATAGAGAACAGTAAACAATGATTAAGAACAAAGTATTTAAAGCTAGCAATATTAATGATATCAATGACTTTATTAGCAAGCACAATGTCATTAAGAAACACAGTTTCATTAGTAACTACGAAAATTATTTAAAAATTTATTACAAGGAGAAATAACAAATGGGTTTATACGAATTAGCAAATCAATTAGATAAGTCAGGCTTTGATCCTAACGAAGGTAAAGAAGCAGGAGGTAGACAATCTATTCCTGTAGGAGATTATTTAGTTTCATTCGATAATATCACTCACAATGTCAATAATGATAGAGATTTCTTGATGATTACTTTTAAAGTAATGGAAGGTAAATATGCAGATAGAACTGAAAGTATCTTCCC
The DNA here is from genome assembly GCF_947367085.1 of uncultured Lactobacillus sp. Taxonomy (GTDB): domain Bacteria; phylum Bacillota; class Bacilli; order Lactobacillales; family Lactobacillaceae; genus Lactobacillus. The sequence continues at coordinate 10,444 of NZ_CANBCP010000013.1, forward strand.
AAGTCTTGCTTTAAAGACAAGTAAAGGTAACGATATGCCAGACTTTGTAATCAGTCGTTCAATCTCACAAATTAAGATTATTGGCGCAATGTGCGGTATTACCGTTCCTAACAGTGTATTTGCTTTTGATAATGAAACTGAAGCATATGAAGCAATTGTTCCAGTATTAAGACCTGGTATTGGTACTCTTATGAAATTGCACATTACTGAAACTCCAAACAAGAAAAATCCAGATAGTCCTTATCGCAACTATGAATTTGCTAAGGCTACTCAACCATCCATGCCAAGTCCGCAAGATAATGCGCCGACTGTTGATGAAGATCCATTCAAAGATGCAAAAACCGGAGCAGAAATTACTTCTGATGATTTGCCATTCAATGTTGATGATATGAAAGGTGATAAATAATGGAATTAAAAATTGCTAGAACCCAAATATATCTTGAACTAACAGGCAAGACCTTACCTATGTATACCACTGAATCTTTTGATGATTTATATAACGAATTACACAATTCAAAATCTACCAATATTATTTTAGAAGTTGCACGTACTAAAGACGATAGATTATGGTATCCAAGTTGCGGAGAAAAGCCTACTTGGGTAGCAGCTTCGCTCAGCACAGATAGTATCAAAAACTTTGTTGAAATAAATGAACCAAGAGTGAGTGTTGATTATGGAGAACCTTGTTAATTTTGCATTAAGCTATGCAGATAAAGGATTTTCGGTCATTCCCATCAATAAGACAGATAAAAGGCCATTAATTAAATTTGCAAACATGCCAGCCTTAAATAAGACTGAAATTCACAAATTATGGAAAAGGTATCCGTTAGCTAATATTGCCCTGAAAACTGAAGATTTCTTTGTGATAGATGTGGATCGTCATGGAGAAGTAGATGGTATGAAATCAATAGTTGCCTTAAAGCACAATGAATGGTTTCAAAATACTTTATGTGAAAGAACTGCACATAACGGTTATCATTTCTTTTTTAAGAAGCCTGCTGATAAAACAATCACTCAAAATATTGGATTTTTGCCGGGTGTTGATTTAAAAGCACATGAAAATAACTATGTCGTAGTTGCGCCATCGAGTATTGATGGAAAACACTACAAATGGCTTAATCATAAGCCTATGGCACCTGCTCCAAAAGGTTTACTAGAGTTAATTAAAGAAAAATCTAAATCTCTTAAACCTCATGGATCAGAAAAGATGGCTAGCTATTCGGTTTCTGGCAAAAATCAAACTAGTGAGCTATTTGAAACAATTGTTAATGGCTTCGGTGAAACAGGCGGTAGAAATAACGCCTGTGCGTCTTTTATGGGTGGTCTGCTATATCGCAACGTGGATCCTGCAATCGCGGTAGAACTGGCAAAATTGGCTAATGAGCATACCACTGACAAGCTATCTGATGAAGAGGTAGAACGAACTGCTAATTCCATGATTGAAAAAGAGATTCGAAGAAGGAGAGGTACTAATGGCGGTTGATAAAAGTAAAGCTGAAGAATTGCGAAAAATGCAGAATCAGGGATCACGATACCCTTACAATTTTCTGCTAAACGCAAGTGGCAATATTAAAACTACCAGCATTAACAATGTAAAAATCATCATTGAGAATGATCCACTATTAGCAGGTGCCTTCCGTTTTAATGATTTTACGCAAAACATCGATGTCGTTAAAGACGTACCCGAACTTCATATCGATCAAGGCAAGATGTCGGATGATTATTCGCTAGAGATTTTGTCTTACATTGAAAGCCAAGCTAAATATGGGCATACCACATTCAAAGATAAATTGGTTAGGGATGCTTTAGTTTTAGCTGCTAGAAATAGTTCATACAATCCAATTATTAGTTATTTTGATGATTGTTATGTGCATTGGGATCACAGAGAGCGATTAGCTGATTTTTTCCCTGATTTTCTAGGAACTGCTAAATCAGCATTTGTTGAATGGATCACTAAATTATGGTTTGTTGGTGCAGTCACTAAAGCTTATGATCCTTCAGTAAAATTTGATCAAGTCTTAGATTTAGTCGGAGGACAGGGCGCTGGTAAAACAACATTACTTAAGAAAATAGCTCCTTTAGGCTACTATACGGATGACTTCAATACTTTTACTAAGAAAGATGATTTAAGTAAAACACGCGACGCATTAATTATTAACGATGATGAATTAACCGCAAGCAATAAAACCTCTTTTGAAGAATTAAAAAAATTCTGTTCTAAGCAGGAATTTCGCTATCGCTTACCATATGGTCGTGGAGTAGAAGTTTTTCCTAGACGTTTTGTAATGGCTCGTACCACTAATGAACGCTACTATTTAAAGGATCAAACAGGTAACCGACGCTTTATGCCTTTGTTATGTGATTTAGACAAGCAAAAATTTCATCCCGTAACAGATTTAAATAGCGATTTAGTTAAACAATTGTGGGGAGAAGCAGTAGCACTTTACAAGAATAATCAATTCTCGTTAGCTATTGACCGTTCACATTTAACGTTGATTGAAATCAATGGCGATAAATTCAAATATAGTGATTCATTTGAAGATACGATTGATGAAGCTATTGAGAATGACTTCAAAGATCAAGATTTCATCTCAAATGAAGATCTATATACCGCAGTAGCACCTGGTGTTAATTTTTCTAAAAATAAGAAAATGTCGCAAAAGTTGCAGTACGTCATGGTCGCTAAATATGGATATGAAAAGTCTCAGAAGCGTATTAATGGTAGAAGAGTTAGGGGCTATTCTAAGTGTCACACGTAAAATTGGTACGGTGTGACACCCTTAAAGCCAATAGTAGCAAGGGAGTAAGTGCGATTTTTAGCCGTATACTATACATGTACAGTGTGACACCTATGAGCCTTACAGGCTCAAAGGATAAGACCCTAAGTGTCACATGTCACATATAAATATAATAAAAAAAATAATTTTATATATATATTATTAAAGGATTACTGTTATATCAACGATTATAGCTATTTTTAATAGAAATGGTTGAAGGTAGTTTGTAAATGACGGTGTGACACGTGACAAATATAGATAAAGCTAGATGTACCAATGGATTAGATAGTGTCACAACGTTGGTATATGGTGTGACATCTAGTAAATTGGTCTAATTTATGGAGAATATTGATGAAAGTAATTGATAAAAGAACGATTAAAAGTGAAGAAACCTATAATGTTGGAGATGTGATTAATTATTACGATGACGAGGGCGAAAAGTTCTATGGAATGATTATAGAGTCAACAAAAGAAAATAAATATTATATTGCGTTTTTAGATGATGATGAACCAGGTAAATTATCAATCAATGGATTATATGATAATGAAACTAATTGTAGTGCAAGTAGTGTTGATGATTTGATAACGGCACTAACTAACAATTGGGATCATGTTGAAAAAGTAAATGCTCATTTAGTGGTGGAGGATTAAACGATGGAAATCATTAATAAAACTGAAAATTGCCAACTTGGTGATGTACTAAAAGAAGAAGGGTTAGATAACTATGGCTTAATTGTAAAAGACAATGATGGAAACTTTGTTTTAATGGATATTTCTCCTTATTGTAACGGTGTACCAACATTTACAACTGAAAAGAGTCAAGTTTGGGAAGGACCGTATGCTTATTTGGAATCTTTAATAAATGAATGCGAAGACTGGCACAAAGTAAACGCAAAGTTGGTGATTGAATGATGCTTTGCTGTGCTGAGGCCTTTATAGAAGGCTATGATCCTAAGATTAAACTAAATCAAAAACAGCTGTTTAACATGGTACATCAAATTCAGCCTAATGAGCCTTTACCGAAAGAAATAGATGGCTATAAGGTTAAACCGTGTGATGATTATTCAAAAAGACATTTAATTTATATTTATTACAGATTGGAGAACTAAATATAGAATGCTAGCAACAGATAATAAATGTAAATACTGTCAAGGTAATGAACCGCTGGTAAATTTTGATGATACTCCAATACAAATTTATATGGGTTTTAATGAAGATTTAGCTTTATCAGTTGAAGTGGATTCTGCAATTTATAATTTGGCTTTTGAAATTCAAGCAATTTATTGCCCGATTTGTGGAAGGAGATTAAATAAATGACAATACATGAATTAAAAATTTGGCCAGAATACTATAAAGCACAAAAAGATGGTAAAAAAAACTTCGAAATTCGAAAAAATGATCGTAATTATAAAGTAGGAGATAAGCTAGTTTTAAAAGAATATGATCCTAAGTCTAAAGAGTTTACAGGACAATCTTTTATTACTGAAATTACTTTTATAACGGATTATATGCAAAAAGATGGTTATGTGGTTTTGGGTACTAACCCCAAATACAGTAACGCATGGTGACTTTAACAGGAGAATAACAATGACAGCAGAACATGAAATTCAAAAAGAAATACAGCTGGCGTTATCCGCTCATAAGTGTACGGTATTCCGTACAAACGTTGGTAAAGTATTGACCCATGATAATCGCTGGTTTGATACAGGATTACCCAAGGGTTTTCCCGATTTAATGGGCTTTCGATGGGTAGATAATCAGATGTTTTGCATCGAAGTGAAAAATGAACACGGACAACCGCGTGACGATCAAATTCGTTTTCACGAATTTCTGAAATCGCATAATGTTATTCACGGTATAGCCCGTAGTGCAAAAGATGCTTTAATGATTGTAGACGGGGGGCTAGTTGGTTATGGCTTTGACACTTGACGATTATGTCCTTATTGCAAAACTGGAAAATAAATACGGGTCGCTGTCTAAGGTCGAAAATGACGATCCAGATTATAAGGAGCTAAGAATTGCCGTAACTGGTAAGTTTGAAGAATACTCCGAGCGTACTGTTGTGAAAGCATTAAAACGGGGACATTCTGACAACTGGGTAATAGAACGTTACGGCATTTCACAAGAAACAGTAATTAAGATTAGAAATCAATATTTAATTCGTAAGGTTCCAATATTTAGACTTAAAACAAGCAATGGCATTTATGCCACAAGTTATTTTTCTTTAATGAAATTTACTAAGATTGAAAAGAAATTGATTACTAATCTTAAAAAGATAGGTATTACAGTTAGATATCATGATTATGTTTGGGACGATATACCGATTAATGCGTATTATCTTTCATCAAATGGTAAAGCTCATATTAAACGCGATGAAAGCCTAAGCAGTTATGAACGAGAATAGTAAGGAAGTGTAGCAGTGAGTTTATTATTTAAAAGAGTTGATGACTTAAAGACCCGCGAAAAAGTTAATGAATTCCTTACCGATGATTTAGAACACCTGTTATTAATGTCGGGTCACAATCTCACTGATCTTAAAAGCCCTAACTTAAGCGCAACCCCAGCCCATTCGAACGCAGGTAATGGAGTGGAAGATAGATTGATACGCGGTATTAATGCCGAAGCAATAGTTAAAGCGATAGCTGCGACAATCAACCATTTACCTCATGATAGTAAAGAAGTATTGACGGGGTTATATATTGAAAGACTTCCCTGGCTTAAAGTACAACAGCGTTTGTACTGTGAGCATAATAAACTTGGCTATACTAGACGCCGGGCATTATATGACTTTGCCGATGCGTTCGATAAGTGGCAACGATACTATAACTGTGAGCCTATCATAGATTTGCATGTGTGGTACTAACCGGGTACAAACGTGGTACTCCAGTGGTCTTGTAACATGGTTAAATAGGTATTGTGAATAATTGTAATTCACATAAAAGCTATTTTCTTCATTTGATAAAAGCATAAAAGTTCCATCCGGAACAGAAAGACACTTAATAGTAGAGATCCTAACTATGGTGGTGCTGGTGTAAGTCCAGCTATGCTTTTTAGCCAGGGCGGTATGTCCTGGTTACTTCTTAGGATTCTGACCGGTGGGGTGGGTGAAACTACCCGCCGGTTTTATATTCTAACTATGCCCCATGATTTATACCGGGCTACCCCTAGCTTTATACCTCCGGGTTTATGTCCGATACCTTACCCGTCTATGTAACCTAGATAGATAAGTTAATCATGCAAGCAGTTAGAATAATTAATTAAAGTAAAGAAGGATTAACAATGTCTAATCCTAGATATGCAAACGGTTCGTTACGTCGTCGCAATCGTGAGCGAATGAAAGCAATGCAACTTCCATGTGGAATTTGTAAAGGAAAGCTTGGACCAATTCATTACGATGAACCAAGTGATGCTAAGCATCCTTTGAGTTTTGTCATCGATGAAATCAAACCTGTTTCAAGATGGAAAGAGTTTGGTTATGAGTCGAAACGACAAGCTGCAGAAGATTGGAACAACTTGCAAGCAAGTCATTATTGTTGCAATGCTTTTAAATCCAATCGAACCGAAACAGAATTGAAAAATATTTTTTCGAAAAGCATGGCGCTAAAACGTAATATAAACGTCTCTGACGGCGATTGGTAAGCTTAGGGTGGGGAGATACCCCCGCCCGCTTTCGTGGCGACCAGCACCGTCCAGCGCCTACACTCTCGAAGTGTAAAACCACAATAGGAGGTGGTAAGATGCCAAAAAATAAGCCTTTAAAAACCTCAAAACCGGTTAGCATAGAGCAAGCTTGGCGGAAGGGTGGAGAACTTGAAATGACACATGCGTTAATTCTGAAGTACGCTAAGGTGCTTGATATGACTGATTCTGGTCGTGACATCAAGCCACTTGCTACAGGAATGCTTGAAGCAGTGGATCGTTTCAAGAATTTGGAAGCTCAAGCCGGAAAAATTAACAAAGATACCCCATTAATGAAGATCCTTGGTGAAAAACATGGTTAAAAGAGGTAATCAAACACCAACTTATAGGTATACAGCTAAATACACACAAACAGAGGGCGACCAAGCGGCCGCCCTTTCTGCTGCTTACGATTTAAAACCCCACCCTTGGCAAAGGATGGTGTTAGAAGATTGGCTAGCTACTAATGAATACGGTGCCTTACTTAATTCGTATTGCATTCTTGAAGTTCCTAGGCAAAACGGAAAAACTGGCGTTTCGGATCCGCGCGAAACTTGGGGATTGGTTAAACGTGGTGAACAGATTTTACACACAGCTCAAGAATTTCAAACTGCTAAAAAAGCGTTTGATCGATTGCGTAAAAAATTTGGGACTCGTAAAAATGATCCGCTTGCAGAATATCCAGAACTAAATGCGTTGGTAGACCATTATACGGTGTCAGCTGGTCAAATGGTTTTAGATTTAGTGAACGGTGGTCATATTGAGTTTCGTACACGTGGTAACGGTTCAGATATGGGGCGTGGTGGTACTTTTGATTTAGTTGTGATTGATGAAGCACAATCTTATACCGAAGCACAAGATGCATCATTAAGTCCACTTAACTCTGCTGCACCAAGTGGTTCCCCACAAACCATACTTATGGGAACACCACCTACACCAGAAGCAATGCATAAAGGTTTTATTTTTAGTAATTCTATTAATGTGATGCATAAAAGCCCTAAAGAAGGAATGTGTTTGCATCAATGGAGCGTTGAAGATGTTGGAGATCCAATGGATAAGAAACGCTGGTATCGAACTAATCCATCTTTAGGCTACCAATTGCTTGAGTCAGCGCTTGAAAAAGATAGTATTTCAATGTCGTCAGATATGTTTGCCCGTGAACATTTGGGCTATATAAGTCCTGCAAACTTAGAGAACACTAATTTAGCTTTAAATGCTAAAAAGTGGACTAGTTGTGTGTCAGATGATCTTAAACCAGAGGGTAAAACTGCGTATGGTATTAAATTTAGTCAAGATGGTTCAATGATTTATTTAGCTGGTGCGGCAATTCCTAAAAATGGACCGGCTAGAATATCGCTGATTAAGCAAGAGCCAACTGGAATTGGTCAAACTTGGTTAGTGGATTGGTTGAACCAACGCTATTCGGAAGCGTCATGCGTTGTGATTGACGGTAAAAATGGTGTGGATGTGCTAGTTGATCGAATTAAACCGGTTTGGAAAGCTAAAACGTCAGTTATTCGGCCAAGAGCTAAGGACATGATTGATTGCGCCAGTCTTTTAATTACTAACATTAATGAAAAAACAGTGACCTGGTACCGTGGTCAGCAAGCACTTAATCAATCTGCACTTACTGCAACGAAACGCCCAATAGCTGGCGGTTTTGGTTTTGGTGGAAGTGAATCAGGTCCAATTGAAGCTTGCAGTTTGGCACTTTGGGGTGCTAAGCATAGCAAACGAAATCCAACTAGAAAGATGAGGATAGGCTAACAGTGTTATCAATAGGGAACGTTATAGATTTACCAGCTCCAGAACAAGAATTATTAGACGAGCTGGTTAATGTTTTAAATGCGCATAATTCAAAAAACAGAAAAAAGATAAGATATTATGAAGGGCACGTGACCGTTCGCGAGGTTAACTTAGATATCGCATTGCCTAAAGGATTAAGTCGCCTTGAAGTTGGCTGTGCTTGGGGACAAAAATGTGTTGATGTTTTAGCTGCAAGATCAATGTTTGATGGTTTTGTTGGTCAAAATGGCGAACCGAACGATTTAATAAATCAGATTGTCGAAAATAACTCACTGGTTTATGAATATCAAAAGGCTACACGTGACGAGTTAAAATTCGGGTCATCTTTTGCTACTTTGGCAATGGATCAAAATAAAAACGTATCAATTCGTTTTCATAGTCCGATGGAAGCATCGGGACTATGGGACGGAGAAAATGGACGTTTGAAAGCTGGTCTAGCGATCATGGATAGTGTGCCAGATGAAAGCCAAAAAGATACATGGCGCCCTTCAATGGTTAATTTGTACACTGATACAGCTACATGGGTTTTAGAGCGACCAGCAAAAACTACGCGTTGGTTTGCAACGGGTTACTCTCATAAAATGGGACGCCCATTAATGGTGGCGATGACTTGGGACGCTACTTCAAATAAGCCGTTTGGTAGATCTAGACTTAAAAAGCCTATTAGAAGTTTGATTGATGGCTATATTCGAACAATTGCCGATGCTGCAATCGCATTAGAATTTGATACTACACCACAAAAATATTTACTTGGTGTGTCAGATGACCAATACGATGCAATTACAAGTGATAAGTTCAAGCAATACGTCGGGGCTATTCTTACATCAACTTCAAACCCTGAAACTGGAGAAAATCCAGAATTTGGGCAATTGCCACAAGGCAATATTGAACCGCATATTCAAATGCTACGGTCGCTTGCAACTCAATTTTCTGCAGCAACTGGGTTAACAGTTAGCGATACAGGGGTGGTTAATGATGCAAACCCAACATCAAGCGATGCTATTCTTGCACAATCTCAAACATTGATTACGTTAGCAGAACAATTAAACTCTGGAAATGCTACAGCATTAAAGAAAATTGCTTTAATGGCGCAAGCAATGCAACTAAATACAACGCTTGAGAATTTAGATGAAAATTACGCTAGCGTGATTGCCCATTATAAAAATCCGGCAATGCCAAGCGTGGCATCTACAGCGGACGCAGCTATTAAAATTTCTAGTGCACGCCCTAATTTTGCTGGAACTGATATTTTTCTTGAAATGCTTGGCTTCGATCAAGCGGATATTAGAAGAATTAAAGCCCAAGAAGAGCGAATTAAGGGGTCTAATGTGCTAGCTGAAGAATTTACCGCAGATGATGAAAAAGACGCTAATACTGCTCAAAATTTAGCAACTGGAGCTGGTAACGATGAGGGTTAGTGCAACGGCTTGGTTTGAATACCGCCAGAAATTGCATCAAATAAATGCTAAAGCTGAACAAGCAATGTCTGATTTTATGGATAAGAATTGGCCGGCTGATAGCCAAGCAATGATTGATTACGCTTATGCCTTAACGCAACGCTATGGAAGTGCAGCTGCAGAACTTGCTTGTCAAATGTATGACAGAACCGCAATTGCAAGTAAAGCTTACATAAAACCAGCCGAGCCGGCAGAATTAGCTTCATATGATGACGTTTCAAAATTGGTTTATGGAACACTCAAGTCACCAAAAGAAACGCCCAGAGGCGTAAATAGGTTGGTAAAACGTGCGGCTGCAGATACTACTTTAAAAAATGCAAAGCGTGATAAAGTCGAATGGGCTTGGATACCTTATGGTGATACTTGCGCATTTTGCTTAACGCTGGCTAGTCGAGGGTGGCAACGAGCTTCCAAAGCTGTTATGAAGGGCAATCACGCCCAGCATATTCATGCTAACTGCGATTGTAATTTCCAGGTTCGCTTTAGTGAAAATGATACTGTTGAAGGTTATGATCCTGATAAGTATTTAGAAATGTATGAAAATGCTGATGGTAAAACGCCAGAAGAAAAGATTAATAGTTTGCGTAAGCAGTTAGAACATAAATCTGATAAAGAATTTAATTAAAAATAATAATTTATACAAAGCGATTAACGAAAGTTAACCGCTTTTTGTTTACCCCAAAATTGGCAACGCGTGCCACCTTAGTGAAAAACGCGGTAATTTTAAGCACTCATAAGGAGGATTTTTGTCATGAACGACAACGAAACTGTGGATCAGGGAAATAAGACTTTTACGCAAGAAGAATTAGATCAAGTGGTGGCTGACCGCGTAGCACGTGAACGCAGAAAATTCAGTGACTATAACGATTTAAAGACTAAGGCTAAGAAGTTTGATGAAATTGAAGAAAATAACAAGTCAGAAATGGAAAAATTGACTGACAAAAACAAGAAACTCCAATCTCAATTAGATAGCCTTAACGCTAAGAATTCATTGCGTGAAGCACAAGATAAAGTAGCAACAGAAACTGGTTTACCACTTTCTGTTGTTAAAAAATTATCTGGTAATACTGTGGAGGACTTGACCAAGTCGGCACAAGCCGTTTTAGATTTTGGTAAAAAGTCAGGCTATCCACAGGTTAAAAATTCAAGTGAACACAAACAGAAAGCACTCACTAAAAAAGAACAATTTGGCGAGTGGTTAAATGAGAATTTAAATTAAGAGAGGTTTTATAAAAAATGGCAGAATTAGATTACTCAACTGGAAAATCAATTAGTTTACCAACAGAATTATCATCTGAAATTATCCAAAAGACTCAAGAAGGGTCTGCAATTATGCAACTTGCCAGACAAGTTGATTTACCAGGTAATGGTCAAACCATTCCTGTAATTACTGGTGATCCAGAAGCATCATGGACTGGAGAAACTGATAAGCGTAAAGTTTCACACGGTACTTTAGACACTAAGGTAATGAGACCTTATGCTTTATCAGTTATTGTTCCATTCTCAAACAAGTTTAAACGTGATGCATCTGCTTTATATGATGCAATTGTGGCACGTATTCCAAATGCTTTAGCACAAAAGTTTGATGCGACTGTAATGGGTAATGGAGATAAGCCAGGTTCTGATTTTGATACTTTTAAAGATGTTACTCAACGTGTTCTTGATACTTCAAATGCATATGACCAATTAGTTGAAGCTGATACCGATGTTTCAGCTAACGGCGGATTGACAAATGGTTTTGTACTTTCACCACAAGCACGTGCTGTTTTCTTAAAGTCCAAAGACAAAGAAGACCGCCCACTTTTTGTTAACAGCGTTGCAGAAGGCGCAATCCCTATGTTATTAGGATCACGTGTAACAATGTCTAAGGGTGTTTATGTCAAAGGCGATCCAAATAATGTTATTGGTGTAGTCGGAGATTGGACTCAAGCAATGTACGGTACCGTTGAAGGCGTAGAGGTAACTTTAGCAGATCAAGCGTCTTTAACTGACGGTGAAACTACTATTAATTTGTTCCAACAAGGCATGTTTGCAGTTAAAGCAGAAATTGAATTAGGATTCCGTGCTGATACTACGGTATTTAATACTTTATCAGTTGCTAAGAATAAGTAAGGTGACTTTAAATGATTAAAATGAAAAACCAAGACGGTTTAATTGCTTACGTTAGTGAAGACCGTAAAGAAGAATACAACAAACAAGGTTACAAGAAGGTTCCTGTTACTAAACAAGAACAAGAAGATAATAAAGGCGAATAATCATGGCTTACGCAACAGTTACCGATTTAGTAGCTGGGTTCCGTGATTTATCTGAAGCCGAAAAAAAGCAAGCTGACGCATTGCTTAAAGAAGCTGCGATAGTTGTCGATGCTTACAATGAGGGCGCCAGCAATGACGCTAAAAAGTTAGTATCTTGCAGATTGGTACGTCGTCAGCTTGGAGATGGTCAAGAAACAGGTTTGCCAATTGGTGCAACTCAGGGTACGATGTCAGCGCTTGGCTACTCACAATCTTGGACGGTGGGAAGTGGTTCGTATGGCGAGATGTATTTAACTAAGCTTGATAAAAAGCTTCTAGGTACTGGTGCCAGAATTGGATTAGCAAGCCCATGGGAGGATAACAATGATAGCTACTGAAACAGTTAAATTAATTACGCATAAAGAAATTGGCACAGATGAATTTAATGCGCCGGTTTATGAAGATGTTGAAACCCCTGTTTCAGGCGTGGTTGTTGGTTCTCCAACATTTGACCAACAAGTTTCAGAATTGAATTTAACAGGTAAGCATTTAGCGTTTATCTTAGGTATTCCGAAAGGCGACACAAATAGCTGGGAGGATAGCACTGTTATTATTCGGGGTAAAAAGTTTAAGACTTATGGCCCGACACTGGAGCAAACCCCAGCTAATGTCCCGCTTAAATGGAACAAACAGGTAAAGGTGGAGTTGTATGAGTAAGGTTAAGTTTAGCTTAAATAAGGCTAGGGTTGGTGCACTGCTTAAGGGCAGTGAAATACAAGCTATTATAAGTAAGCAAGGCGAACGGATCGCAAGCGCAGCCGGAAAAGGCTATGAATCTAAAACGGTTGTTCGTCAAACTCGTGCAGTTACTACCGTTACACCTGACACAGTAGCGGCGCATTTTGATAACCTAAAAAACAACACGCTTTTAAGAGCAATGGGCGGTGGTAAATAATGATTGAAAGCTTTTTAATCAATTATTTAAAATCACAAGGCTTTGACGCTACTTTAGAAAGGCAAAAAGGCATCAATGTAATACTTGATAAAACTGGTGGTCAGCTTAACGGCCACCAGTTTTTGCATACGTTTGCAATTCAAACTTACGGTTCAAGTAAGGCAAAAGCAGCGGATTTAAGCTACAAGGTTATGCAAGCAATGCTTGATATGCCTGATAAAACTACTCGTGTTGTTGATGTTTTGCTAAATGCAGGACCGTACGATTTCACGGATACCAGCACGAAGGAATACCGTTATCAAGCGGTATATGAAATTTATGAGTATTAAAAGGAGTATTTTAAAATGGCTCAAAATAAATATTTAGTTTCAACTTTTAGACCTCAAACCGCTGGGGCTATTAGTTATGCACCATTAGGTACAGCAGTGCCAACTAATGCGGTTGATGAATTAGATCCTAAGTTTACAAAGCTTGGCTACATTTCGGAAGACGGAATGACTAAGAGTTTTGATTTTGATAGTGACACCGAAAAAGCATGGGGTGGTGACCCAGTAAATAATATCTTTAACGGTAAAACTACCACTTTTGAATTTAAGTTAATTGAATTGCTTAATAAAGCTGTTAACCAAGCAGTCTTTGGTCAAAATAATGTAACTGGCGATCTTGAAACAGGGATTACGGTTAAAGACACAAACGCCGAACCTGAAAGTTATGCTTGGGTGGTTGACATGATTGGTAAGAATGGAGCTTTAACAAGAATTGTTATTCCTAGTGCTTCAATTACTGATATGGATGACATCACTTACGCTACTAGCGAATCAGCTGGCTACGATATTACTATCACGCCACAAGCTGACGAAAATGGTGTTACTAACACAACTTACATTCAAAAGGCACCAACTACTGCAGCAAAACCATCAACTGGAGGTAAAGACTAATGGCTAAGGATAGAAAAAAGTATTTTGAAGGCGTTACTTCAACCGGTTTTAGATATCACGTAGACAAGGGCGTAATTGATGATATGGAGCTGATTGATCTTTTATCTGAACTTGAAGATGGATCAATTGGTGCGCTTCCTAAAGTTTTACTTAAGATCTTGGGTAAGAAACAAAAAGAAGAATTATATAAGCATTGCTTAGATAAAAAGACTGGTCGAATTCCTTCAAGTAAGGTTATGAATGAAGTTAAGGCAATTCTTACCAACCCAAATTTAAAAAAGTCCTAGTTCTTTTAGGGATGCTAGATACTGATAGCGACGCATTAGAATGCGATTTTGCGCAGTACTATCACATATACAATCTGGAAGAATTAGGTTTAAGAAAATTGTCAGTCTATGCGTTTGGATTGCCGGAAGATAGCCGAATTAAACGGCTAATGTCGAAACAGAAAGTAACGTTTGATACTTACTTATCTGCGTTAGCTGTCGATGCATTGCAAACGCTGGTTTGGGCAAAAACTAAAGATGCCCAACACAACAAGAATAGACCAAAGTCAATTGCTCAAAGTTTACTTCCACGTAAAGAAGTGGAAGACGATCATCAAAACTTTGCTAGTGGTCAAGACTTTGAAAATGCACGTAATAAATTGCTTGAGGAGGTGGTAAGTCATGGCTGAAATAGGTAAAGCATACGTTCAAATTGTTCCGTCAGCAAAAGGAATTAAATCAAGCGTTGAAGGTATTTTAAACAAGGACTTACCACCAGCTGGTGACTCAGGTGGTTCAACACTTGGTAAGTCAATCATTGGTAAAATGAAAGCCGTAATTAGTGCGGCTGCAATTGGTAAGTTCATTGGTTCAGCAGTAACTGAAGGTGGAAAACTCCAGCAATCACTTGGCGGTGTTGAAACTCTATTTAAAAATTCAGCTAACACAGTTAAGCAAAACGCGATGGTTGCGTTTAAAACTGCGGGCTTGTCAGCTAATGACTACATGGAAAACGTAACTAGTTTCTCAGCCAGTTTGATCTCTTCACTTGGTGGTAACACTAAAGAAGCCGCTAACTTGGCAAACATGGCTATGATTGACATGTCAGACAACGCTAACAAAATGGGTACTGACATGGATAGTATCCAGCAGACTTATCAATCTTTAGCCCGTGGTAACTACGCAATGCTTGACAACTTGAAGCTCGGTTATGGTGGTACCAAGTCAGAAATGGAGCGTTTGATGAAAGACGCTGAAAAACTGACTGGTGAGCATTATACCGTTGGAGATTTTGCTGATACTGTTAAAGCAATTCATGCTGTTCAAAAGTCAATGGGAATTACTGGAACGACGGCAAAAGAAGCCGCGACAACACTAGAAGGTTCCTTTAATATGCTAAAAGGTTCCTGGCAGAACTTCCTTGGCGCATTATCCGGTGAAAGTCCAATACCGTTAGATCAAGCTATTGATGACCTGATAAAATCAGCTGAAACATTTGTAAGTAATGCTGCACCTTTAATTTTGCATACATTGCAAAATATTGGACGTACTGCGTTAACGGCATTTAACAAATTGCCGGCTGGCGTAAAAATTGCGGTTGCTGCAGTTACGACCGCAGTAGTTGCTTTTAAGGCGCTTAAAGCAGCTGCGGCAATTCATAGTGTGATTACTCAAGGAATTGGAGCATTCCAAGCTTTATGGGGTGTTCTTGCAGCTAATCCAATTATTGCAATTATTGCTGCAATCGCTGCAGTAGTTGCTGCTTTAGTAGTTTTCTTTACTAAGACAAAAACAGGTCGCCAATTGTGGGCTAACTTCGTTAACTTCCTTAAGACCGCTTGGAACGGCTTAGTCCAAATTGCTACTACTGTGTGGAATGCGATAGTTCAAGCATTTACTACTGCTGTTCAAACGGTTCAAAATGTTTGGAATGGCATCACTTCATTCTTTAGCAATTTATGGAACGGTATAGTTTCTGGAGTAAGTGCAGCATGGAACGGTGTCGTTTCAGTATTTACAACTGTCGTGCAAGCAGTCCAAAACGTATGGAATGGAATTACTTCATTCTTTTCAGGATTGTGGAATGGTATTGTTTCTGGAATTTCTTCAGTATGGAATGGCGTGAGTCAATTCTTTACCAACTTATGGAATGGCATTGTTCAGGTAGCAACGACTTACTGGAATAATTTTTTAGTAATGTTTGCACCAATAATTTCAGCATTCGAAAACCTGTGGAACGCTTTAGTCGAATTCTTTACGACTTTATGGACTGGAATTCAAACAGTTGCTATTACTGCTTGGACTTTGATTTCAACGACACTAACAACTATTTGGAATACTATTGTCACAGTTGCAACTACTATCTGGAATATATTGGTAACAGTGTTCTCCACAATTTGGAATACGATTCAAACGGTTGCTATGACCACATGGACGATAATTCAAACAGTACTTACCGCAATCTGGAACACCATCGTAATGGTAGCCACTACCATATGGAATGGGTTAGTGGCTATCTTTACTGTGGTATGGAACACAATTCAAACCGTGGCTATAACTGTCTGGAATGTAATTCAAACGGTGCTTACTACTATTTGGAGTGCTATTGTGATGGTAGCCACTACCATATGGAATAGTTTAGTTACGGTCTTTACTGTTGTTTGGAATACAATTCAAACCGTAACAACTACTGTGTGGAATGTAATTAAAACTGTAATCACTACTGCTATTAACGTAGTTAAAGGTATAATTCAAACCACGCTTACTGTTATCCAAACTATTTGGAATGCAATATGGAATTCCATTAAAGCTTTAGCAATGATGGTTTGGAATGAGATTAAGGCTATTGTTACCACAGCCATTAATGTCGTTGCCTCCGTAATTCGTGCTATTACTGCAGCAATTAAAGGTAATTGGTCTGCTGTTTGGAACGAAATAAAAAATATTGCAACCACTATCTGGAATGGTATTAAGGCTGTTGCAACTTCCATTTTTAATGGCATTAAAGCAGTCGTTACTACTGTGTGGAATGCAATTAAGTCAATCACTTCCACTATTTGGAATGGTATTAAGTCTACTATTTCTGGCGCAATGAATGGCGCAAAATCTGCCGTAAGTAGTGCAGTTGATGGCATTAAGTCAGTATTACGTAGTATTGGCAATGTCGCACATGAAGCTGGTAAATGGGCATCTGACTTAATTGATAACTTTGTAGGTGGTATCCGGCGTGGTATTGATGCCGTTGGTAAAGCAGCAGGCGACGTGGCTGGTGCGGTTCGTAAGTTCTTGCACTTCTCAGAGCCTGACGTGGGGCCATTATCTGACTTTCATACTTATGCGCC
The DNA here is from genome assembly GCF_947367085.1 of uncultured Lactobacillus sp. Lineage (GTDB taxonomy): Bacteria > Bacillota > Bacilli > Lactobacillales > Lactobacillaceae > Lactobacillus. Next base: position 27,617 of record NZ_CANBCP010000013.1, read on the forward strand.
TGATATGATGGCTGGTTTCGCTACAGGTATTAGAAAAAATATTCCTTTAGTTAAGTCAGCTGTTAATGAATTAGCTTCTATGACTAGTGGAGCTTTAACAATTCAGACACAACCACAGCCTTATGTACCAGGTTCAAACGGCTTTAATTCTGGCAATTCTAGCTTTAGTTCGCAAACAACTATTAATGTTTACGGAGCTAAAGGTCAAGATGTTGATGAGTTGGCTGACGTTGTTATTGAAAAGATTGATCGCGATTATAAGAGAAAGAAGGCGGCTATTGCATGACGAATCAATTAGTTATTGGTGATTACGATTTAAGTGACTGGGGCGTTCATTTTGGACGCAAGTCACTATTTAATGCTCCAAAACGGAATGTCACAACAGTGGCCGTTCCTGGACGTAATGGCGATTTAGTAATTGATGGCGGTTCTTGGGAAAATATTGACGTAACTTATTCTTGCTATATTGAAGGCAATGCTAAAGATAAACTTGCAGACTTAAAGCAAGTAGTTCTTTCGCAATTAGGATATGTTAAAATTTCGGATTCAGTAAATCCTGGTGAGTTTCGATTAGGCTACTATAAAGAAGGGTTAAATTCTATCAGTCCATCATTGCATATTAAAAACGCTAGGTTCGATTTAACTTTCAGTTGCAAGCCCCAGCGTTTTTTAGTTTCTGGCGACGAATGGCGTACTTTCAATCCATCTGATCGTTTATATAATCCAACTCTTTTCTCATTTTCTCCATTGCTTAAGTTAAGGCTTAGTAATAGTGAATGGGGCAGTGTAACCATTGATGGCTACACGATTAGAGTTAAGAATGTTCACAACGTTGATTATCTCTATGTAGATACTGAAACGATGCAATGCTATAGCGGCGCACAATTACTTAATGATTGTGTGGAATTTTCCAGTGACAATCCTTTAAAGGTTCAACCTGGTGGTAGAACTGTAACAGTTTCAAATAATATTTCAGAAATCCAGATGAAAACGAGGTGGTTCACTCTATGAGTATTCCACGAATTTATCCAGATGGAACAACAACGCCTGATACTAATGGACTTGGCCGTTTATCAGATGCTACGCGTTTGGAGATCACTGAAAAAATCAATGGAAGTTATGAACTGGAGATGGATTATCCGGTTGATGGGATTAACTTTCAATTAATCGCTAAAAACCGTTTAATCTACACAGATAAACAATTCTTCCAGATTTACGAAACTAGTCGTGAAATTGGCGGGATCGTTACTGTTTATGCCGAACATATAAGCTATCGTTTATCTCATCTTCCAGTAGTTCCATTTACTGCAAGCGGAACGCCGGCACAATTGTGGGAACAAATAAAATCTCATGCTGTTTCTACAATTCCATTTACTTTTGAATCAAATATTCAAACAGTCGGTTCTTTGAATATTGATAAACCACGATCTGTTAAAGATATTCTAATGGCTAGTGATAATTCGTTTTTATCAGTTTTTAAGGGCGAATTTAACTGGGACAATTGGAATATTAATTTTAATAAAAATCGCGGAGTGGCTACTAGTTACGTGGTTAGATATGGCAATAATTTAACTGACGTCAAGCAAGAAGAAAACTTGCAAGAAGTTGATACTGCTATTTTCCCTTATGCTACTAGCAAGCAGGATAAAGAAACCACCACGATCTATTTACCGGAAAAAGTTATTCAAACAAAGAATGCTAATCTATTTTCTTACAGTAGAATTTTGCCGGTTGATTTTAGCCCAAAATTTGATAGCAAAGAAACACCAACAGTTGAAGCATTAAGGCAATTAGGTAATGCCTACATTAAAGATAACAATGTGGGTGAACCTAAGGTATCTATCGATGTTTCATTTGTAGATCTATCGCAAACTCTTGAATATAAAGGCACTCTTAGCGCGGTTGACTTGCATTTAGGTGACCGGTTAACAGTTATTTATCAAGGCTTAGGTATTCATGCAACTGCTGAAATTACTCAAACAGTAAAAGAACCTTTGCAGGATCGTTTTAAAACCTTACACTTAGGCGATTTTCAAGGAAGTTTAACTAATAGCATTATTCACAATGACGCTAAAAATCAGCAAGATATCAATGATTTAAATAATCGCATTGATGATGTTGAACAAGGTGCAAAAGATGATCTTGAAAAAGAAAAAGAAGAAACCAAACGTAAGCTTACTGAAGTTGATGAAAAAGCTAGCAAGCAAATTCAAACAGTACAAAAAGCCATACGTGAGGTGGAAGAGAAGACTGGTAAAGAAATTGATGATGCTAAAAAGCAAATTTCTGATTTCGTAAGTCGAAATTCCAGTGGATCACCATTGCAGTTTTACGATCAAAATGGCAATATCGTGCAAGGTATTCCGCCAGTTTCTACCATTAAAAGTAGGGACGGTAATTTTGAATTAAACTCTAGTGGTTTTAATTGGGGTGGTCGCCTGTTAGGTGGTAATGGTCAGCTTTATGCAGATGGAATTTATGGTGAAACTATCACAGGTTATGACATTAACGGGGCGCATATTAAAGGCGGAACGTTAGAGGGCGTTACCTTTGATGCAACGCAATCTGGTTACTTTAGAGTGGCTGGCGGATCATCTGCAACAGTTATGTCTACTAATGGGTTTTCAGTTAACCAATCTGGTTTTTCAGATGGCTATATTAATTTAACTGGAGCTGGCAACTGGTCCCCACAGGGCTTTTACACTCCAGGTAAAGTTACTTGTGGCTCCGCTCATATAGGCGGTCAAGACTTAACCGGTGCTGATATTGCTAAGCTCCACAGATTGAAAGGATAATTATGAATTATTTTGAAAAAGCTGATAATGTTGACCCAGTTAGAATAGTTAACGAGTATGTTGGCATGAATGCCAGTCTGACGCGTGAAAATACAATTTTACGAGTTCAACTCCAGCAACATATTGATCGTGAAAAAGAGCTACTAAAAATATTGAAAGAAAACGTTCCAGATGTTTATGAAACTTTAGAAAAGGGTGATAATAATGGTAAATAACCCACGACTTCCAACACTAGACCTTGATGTTCAAAAAGATGTTCGTTTTATCGTACGTCCTTTTAAATTGACTCAAGGCGATAAGGGATATGTTCAACCATTTAGATTAACGAATGCGTGGAGTCAGTATAATATTAGTGCCACCAATTTAGCTTTTCATGCTACCAAACCAGATGGCACGGTTATAGAAATTGAAAATGAGCCAACCCGTTTTTCTCAAGAAAATGGGGTTTGGCTTTTTACTTTGCCTGAACAAATTGCACAAGCAATTGGTAATGCAACATGCTATTTCAGTGTGGTTGAAGGTGATAATTTAGTGGCTTCTACTACTAAGTTTGGTTATGAAGTGAGTGCTAAGTTTGGCACCGAAATACCAAGTAATAATTATGTTTCTGCTTTAGAGGATATGGAAAAGCAGTTTCAAGATTACCTTGCTAACGCTAATACCCAGTTAAACAAGCAAAATCAGTTAACCAACGAGTCTAAACAGCAACTTACTCAGACGTTAGCTGATATGTCTAAGAAAACGCAAGATTGGCTTACTACTAAAACTGCAGAAGTGGACGCAGATATTAAGACGCGTCAAGATAACTTGAACGCACTGAATAGCCAGTATCAAGCTAAGTACAACGAATTAGTCGCAAGCTGGAACAGCAAGATTACTTCAATCCAATCTGATTGGGAAGCTCGTAAAGCTGAAATCTTAGCGCAAGCCAAAAACCAGCGGGATAGTATTTCTACCGATTGGGATACGTTGAAAGCTAAGTTTAATGTTGATCGTGATACTGCAATTAGAACTGCGAACGATAACTTCCAAACCAAGCTTGCAGAAATCCAAACTGATTGGAACGCTGAAAAGACTAAGCTTGAAAAAGGCATAGCCGACTACAAGAAGGTACTTGAAGAGAAGCTAAAGCCAGTTGCTGATAAAGTGACGGATTTACTTGAAAATAAATTGCCTGATTTAAATGGTAAGGCTGACGCGGTACAAGCTAAGGTTGACCAATTAAAGGCTGACTTTAATGCGATTGATTTCTCTAGCTATGCTAAAAACTCAGAGGTTGCGGTTGCTAGAGCTGTCCCTTATCCAATTGGAGTAACCGATTTAGATCAGCTCCCTGAGGGTAGATATAACACAAGAAATTTAACAGCCGATCAGTGGCAAACGATCGCACATATTCCTCCCATCGATCAATACGGAATGATTATTTGCTATAGAGAAGACTCAGATGGTTGGCAATTAGCCTACTCTACTAATAATCCAAGTATTATTTTTTATAGAGGCGCAGGCGGTGGAAAATATACCGATTGGCAACAAATTAAACAACCATCTTCCACTTACTCTAATAAAGATATTGATGACAAAATTGCGGCTAATAAACCAGACTGGACTAAGTTAACTAACAAGCCTAAATATCGCTATTCGTTATTCAACGGCAATATTCATTTTAATGAAGCAAGTGGCAATTTTGAGTTGTTTACAAAGAACTACACTTCTAATGAAGTTTCAGATAGTGGCACAATGGCTATTGATTTAGACGATGATGCGGAACTACAAAGAACTGCTAGAGCGTTAAATGATATTAAAAATAGGGCATATAATTCTTTGCCTCTAGATGGTGGAGGAATGCATAAAAGATCTGTCATTAGTTGGAACGGTGGGGACATCAATGACAGGTCTGGTAACCTTGGTGGTTTAACTTGGACTGGCGGAACTGATAACGCAAAGATTTATGGCGATCAGAATGGCAACGATAACTTGGATTTAGTGATTGATTTAGGCGATGACAACTCTAACCATATCTCTTTTAGGTGGAACGGAGCAGAAAAAGCTGCTATCGATTCGGGCGGTAAGTTTACTGGTCGTATTAACTGGGATCACATTGATGGCCGTCCGGACACCAATAGTCTTCAGCAGCAGATCAATCAAATAAAATCAACCATGCCTGACATTCACGTTGTTAATAGTGAAGCTGAGGGCAACACGTATTTAGCCAGCCACCCGAATGCGATTATTATGGTGAAAGGATAGATAACAATGATTAAAGAAATTATGACAAGTGAAGGTAAGTATGTAAAAATGTTGCCAGCCGGAACTAGAGTAAAAATTAATAAAGGAATTCCTTATTACGATTTAAATAATAAAAATTTATTTGGATATTCAGACGGTTATGACTCTGGTTTTACTTTTCAATCAGTTTTTATTTTGAAAGATGTTTTATATGCTGTTATTCAAAGCGGTGCGAGAAATATTTTATATAGCTTAACTCAAGGCGGAGAATCAGGATATAGTTATGAACCTTTTGGAGAAGATAGTTACGCGCTAGCTCAGGTCATTGTGAAATATAGTGATTTAACTTTCATGGGGGGGGTAAAATCCGCCTTTATCAAGCTATTGCATCGTTTTTCTTTAAGAGGGGCGGTGTGTTAAATGGTTATTAGCGAAATCATTACAAGTGCCGGAAAATTCATTAAAGATATTAGTGCTATGCACGTTTCTAATAAAGACGACATTGTAGATACTTATCGAGTTTCAGGTAGTGGAAACAACATTGAGGTCAATGTGAACTATGATACATCTATTGGGAGTGCCTATAGACTACCACTAAGTGGTATCACAAGATACTCAGACAGACCTATGGCGACGATTATTCCAAATAAAGGAAGCTATGCTGGTCAGAAGTTTTATTGCTTTTATTACGGTGGGGGTGGTATGTATGGCGAAGGCGCTACGTACTACGTTGTTAAAGCTAGTGACGTCCAGCTAATTTCGGGGGGGGTAATTAGGTCCCTCTATAGACTGATATATCAACGTTTTCATAGCTTGGAGGTGGCATAAATGGCTATCTCTGAAATTATGACTGTTGAAGGTGTGTTTGTTCCTAAACTAGCTGGTAAAATTGTTCAATTTAATAATAATAATTCATCAATTGCACGCTATTATATGAATTTTAATCCAGATGCAAATACAAATACTGATAGAATAGTATTTTCAAGTTTGACTCCAGACGAATACAACAATGGGGCTATTTCAACAAGCATGTTGTATTTAATAATGGGCGTAATCACCGCTCCGAATGGAGAAAAATTTATACATATGATGACGCGATACAATTTTCAATATTGGTATAAATATAAAGACATTGAGCCTCTATTGAAAGACGCCACCTTTATTTATAATGGGGGGGTAGCTAAAGCCCTCTATATACGGCTGTTTAGCCACCTTGAAAGTGGGGTGGTTATATGATTGAAGAAATTTTAATTGGAAAATATAGATATGTTCCTGATCCTAATTGTTGGAGAATTGGGGAGCAACACTATTTTGTTGATGTTTATCAGTTAATGTCAGATGGAACACAAACACATCTTAGTGAGCCATTTGATAAAGATATTTCCGGCTTTTCAATTAATCGTGTTGTTTGGCGAGATAATACAAAATATTATGTTTTAGGTTCTGAACCTAATGCTTATTACGTTAAAGCTAAAGATGTGAAATCTACCACATATATATAGTTAGATAAAGCCCCAGCGAGGGCTTTTTTATTTATGGAAGGAAAAATAATTATGGAAGATTTAGTAAAACAATTAATCAAAATTTTAACGGACGGTTATCAAATCGCATATTTCTGCGATCCTGATAATGCAAACGAACTGTTCCACCACTTACCGGTGCCAGTTCCAAAGAATATCGCACAGGAAGATTTACCTTGGAGATTCCACTTGCAAAAGCCAGCCGAAGACTTGAAAGACGCAATCTGGAGCGATGCAACTCAAGATTGGATTGATAACTCTGGTAAATCTTTACCACTGCAAGTTAACCAACTTACTCGCAGTATTAAGACGATTTCTGATAATCAAAAAGCTAAGGATCAGCAAGTAGATAATACTTTAAAGGCATTACAAGAAGTTCAACAAACGCAAACTTCAATGACTGCAGTTGTTGGTCAATTGCTTCCAGCCGTTCAACAACTTTCACAATTCGCTGCTAGCTTGCAAAAGGATACTGTAAAGGAAGGTGACAAGTAATGTTTAATTTCAATTTTGACTGGACGGCATCAATGAAGGCTATGAAGGCTTTAGTCACTCAATCATACGAATGGGGCGCCCCCATCGAAGGCTTTGTTAAGACCGGAGCCATCACAGCTAAGGACTACAAAGAAATCACGGGTGATACTTATGAAGCAGGAACTGGTGCAAGTGTGGAGAAACCTAAAGCTTAATCCGCTCCATTTAATTCTTGGCTTAGTCATCGCTAGCATGGGAACAGCGCTATTAATTAACGATTCGTTTTTTTATTGGCCGCCCGAATGGCAATGGTTTTTTAATAACGATTTAGTTGATGCTATCGCACTAGCCATTGGTATTGGGTTGATTGCGTTTGTTGTCGCCGGCGGAAAAAGTCAGCTAGCTAATGCAATTCTGCTAGCACTATCAGCATTTTTTTTAACGATGCTGACGGTTTTGCAGATTGGTCATGTGCTAGTGGTACACGACTATAGTCGTATTCTTTCGATTATTGCAATGATAGGCTGGTTGTTAGTGATCCAGTATTTGGCCATGCATTCTAAAACTGTGAAACGCAGGAAGTAGGTGATAAGAAGTGCAAGGATGGGCGAGTTTAATTCGTGAAATAGCACTTCTCATCTCTGGCGTTGTGTCAGGCATAACGGCGTGGAATGCTTTAAAGAAACTAAGTCATGATAATAACCAAAGCGACAAGGAAGAATTGCGACAAGATCGCGATTTATACCGTAAGCGTTGGTTAGACAGCGAAAAAGCATATGATGATTTAGATGCCGAGAATGAAGCATTGAGAAAAAAGATTAAGTGTTTGGAAAGTGAAAATTTAAGAGGTAAACAAAATGGAAAAACCAAGTGTAAGAACGATTGATTATGTAGTATTGGTGCAATCAAGTGTTATGTCACTTGATGAAGTGCCTACAGATATTCAACAAGAGGTAGCCCGTTGGCTATCTTTTTTCGTTAGTGGAAAACCTGAAGATGCTAAGCGGGCTGATAAGGATGTGAAGGAACATGAAGACGATTAGTGAGTGGCTGCCTTGGGCGGCGATGGTTGTGATGTATGTAGCTGGTAAGATTGCCAGTTACTACGAATACAGCAAAAAGAATGATCCAGAAATAGCAGGTAAACTTAAACATATTGGTGAACTCGCTAAGTGGGCAGTTGCTAACCAAGAACGATATGACAAGCCGGGAACATCTAAGTTTGAAGATGCGGTTAAGTCAGTTGAAAGCCAGGTTAAGGATCAAGGTGTAGACACTGCAACTATTAAAGGCGCAGTTCAGTATGAGTATGAACAAACTCATAAGTCCAAACCTGAGCCAATTGAAATTCCTAAGGTTACCACACCTTCACCAGTTCATGATGAAGATGCAGTTTTAGATAACTTAGAGGTTAAGTAATGACTTATAACGAATATGTTTTTAACAGTTTTCCTCACGAAACTGAACCACCTAGAAAGGCGGTGTTAAAGAATGCAGAAAAACACGTTTGGCGTGGATGTAGCCAGCTACCAATCAAAAAATCTAGATAGTTATGCGAAAGCTGGAGCTAAGTTTGCGATCGTGAAAGTGAGTCAAAGCACCACTTACACCAATCCTAATGGGGCTGGTCAGATCGCTAGTGCTAAAGCTAACCACATGGAAGTGATGGGTTACTTTTATGCTACTTTTAGCGGTAACTCAAGCATTGCAAGACTAGAAGCACAGTACGCTGTAGCTACTGCTAAAGTTATGGGCTTGCCAGCCGGTAGCTACTTGGCAACTGACTGGGAAACAGGTTCGGGAAATGTAACTAGAGGGCCAGCAGCCTATAATACCAGCGCTATTCTGACTTCTATGGACGTAATCAAACAAGCAGGGTATAAGCCTATGCTTTATTCTGGCGCCAGCTTGCTGAAAAATGCAGTCTTTACCAGTCAAATTATCGCTAAGTATTCAAACAGTTTATGGGTAGCAGCTTATCCAGCCGGTAATGGCACGGCTGTCTCAAGTCCTAATTTTAATTACTTCCCATCTATGGACGGTGTAGCCATCTGGCAATTTACCGACAACTGGCGCAACCTTGGTGTAGATGGTAATATTGCCATTATCAACACTGATAAACAAGCAGAAAAAGAAGGTGACGAAATGAGTTGGCATCCCTTAGTAAACTATAATGAGTTAGGTCGTTTTATGGTTACACGTCCAAGCGGTGCGCAACTTTACGAAGATGCTACTTTAACCCAACCTATAAAAGGCAGTATCAAGAAACCGGGCGAAACGTATAAGATATTTAAAGCTAAAGATGGTGCAGTAAACGCAGGCGGCTCTCAATGGTTTGCGCAATCTGACGGGATTACTAAGATCAATCCTTTAGCGGTTAACGATAAGGCTAACGGCGTAGTGTGTCAGATTACCGCCGATGACGCTTATACGCAAGCCGAAACAAAACCTTCAGCTGGTATTGAGCATTTACCAAAAGGTAACTCTTACAAAGTATTCGGTCGGGTAGGTAAGTATCTAATCGTATATGGTAAGAACGGCGGTAAATATTTATCAGCTAATAAATGTAAAATTATCCTATATTAAAATTAAAAGCCACTCTGGAGCGTTTGCCCTGGAGTGGCTTTTTTGTTGTGAAATAAAATATGTGATTTATACTGTGATTCTGTGTTATACTTTACTTGCAACAAAGTTAGGAATTCAAAATTTCAAGCACTCAAAAAGCATTACCTGATAGCTACAAAAGGTAATGCTTTTTTTATCGCTTAGTGCAACTTGCTAAGCGCTGAGGGTAGAAAGGCAACTATTTATTTTTCCGGTTGTTATGCCAATCATCTAACCAGTGATCGAATAGTGCAAGTACTATACCCACAAGGACTGGGGCGACAACCGAAGTTAGGAATTCTTTCAAAACACTCACCTCCTTTCAAGGGGAGGCATAGTTGCCAGAAATAATTATATCAAAGAATTAAATGACTAGGAATTTGACTAGGAAAAACTAATAAACAGTATTTAAATAAACTATAAATATGCTTATATAATAGAAAATTAACGGTTTATTTTAAACAAAAGCACCAATATATTGAACCCCTCATCTCCACTATTAATATTTTCGTAGATGATATGATCATCTAAGCCTAAAAAGTACCTTTAGTTTATCAAGGGTACTTTTTATTTATCTTAAAATTTGATCTTAGATAAAATTTATTCTTTCAAAAGTTACTTAATGCTCAGAGCTAAAAATATGGAAAGAATGAAACAGTTTGCTACTGATGATGTATAAAATAAAAACCACCTATCAAAGGTGGTTTTTATTAGCTAATTATTATTTAAATCAGTATCTGTTTTAGTGGTTTCAGAATTTTGATTATTCATCCCTAATGCGTATTTTTGTAGATTGATACAATAAATTCTTAACCAAATTATGAGACGTTTAGGATTCATTCTAATGGCAGCATTAGGGCTGACGTCTTGCTTGAGCGACCCGTTATGGAATGGCTCTCCTGTGCTTCAGGGAGAGGTTTCCATTAAACTACGGCAGGAGCCGGCCCTGACAGCCA
>NZ_CANBCP010000014.1 GCF_947367085.1 uncultured Lactobacillus sp.
TTTTTGTAATGATGAAGATGACTACGGGGTAAATATTTATTTTGAAACGATCTCTGATTATGTAAATGTATCTCACTTTAGAATCGATATTTTAGGCTCTGTCAGCGAGATTGAGAAGGATCCGGATAAATATACTCAAGATCTTTGCAATGACATCAGCGAAAAGCTAAAGCTAGTCAGAAGCTATGATAAAGAAGCCGCTAAAGAAAAAGATAAAAAATAAAAGACATTTTAGCCAACTATGATTGATAGTGGTTAAAATGTCTTTTTCTTGTGAAATAAGTAAAATCAATCATCTGAATGTTTTACTTCACGAAACTTGGTTAAAGCATGTCTATTAGTGTAAAAGAAGAAGTCTTCGCCATCAGCACTTTCTACAAGACCTTGCATCACTACTGGATCGATATTATCCGCAGTTTCTGGGTATTTAGCATCTTGTCCCAAATTCATCAAAGCCTTGTTAAAACTATATTTAACGTAATGATTTACCATATCAGCCCAGCCAGTGTCTTGATATAAGTAGGCGATATGCTTTTCTTCGTTTGTATATACTTGGTCAGCTAAGTCATAAATCCAGTGGTGTAGTTCTTCTTGTTTTTCTTTAGAAAGCTCATTAAATGCAATTCTAAACTTGATGCCCGGATACATTCCATTAAATGAGGTGACTCTTAACGCACACTTAATTAATTCAGCTGTTCTTGGCAGCTTTCCTTGACCAAATAAGTATAAGGGAGCAAAGAAGGATGAGTGATATAGAGCTGTAGAAATGAAAACTTGGGCCACCTTCTTTTGAAGCGCATCTCCATCTTGATAAACGTTATTTAAGAAATACATCTTCTTTTGTAAATAAGGGTTTTCATCAGCCCATTTATATGCTTCATCTCGCTGTTCAGGTGTACCTAATTGATCTAAAGCATAACTATAGGATTTGTTATTAATAGATTCTAGATATTGAAGCGCATTAAAGACAGCTGCTTCTTTAGCATTTACAGCATCTTGTTTAATAGCACTGATTCCTTTTTGCATTTGCAAAGTTGAACTTAAAGAAAGTGAACCAAAGCTATGTAATAATGTGCGCTGCTCTACAGGTGAGAGTGTTAAAAATTCTTTTTTATCTTTATGCAAAGGAATTCGTCCTGGTTCATAAACAATATCGTTTAGTCGCGACCAAGCAGACTTATCTACTTGTTGTTCCATTACGTTCCAGTTTGCTGCTTTAAAATATGGTTTAGTCATTGTTACTGCCTATAATCACTCAAAAAACTAATATTGCCTAATTCTTTAGGCTTTTCAACTTCTTTTGCCTTTTGTTGAGCGGATTTTTCATTTTGAGAAAGCTGCTCAATAATTTTGCGGACATTTGCGACATCTTCGCTGTTACCACTCAATTCGAGTAAATACAGTATTGGTATGTTTAAAGTAACCGATATTTTCTTGGCGGTTTGTGCAAACAAATCGTTGAAGTTACGGTTTCCACAACCAATTAATCCAATAAGGTTCTTTTTGTTATCCTTATAAGTTAAAAAGTCTACTACTGAATCCATCATAAAATCTTGATATGAAGGTAAAACTAAAACATATTTTTCTCCCATATCATAATGTGGATTTGCGTCTTCGATTTGGTGGGCTACTAAACCAGTCTTTTCGATAAAATGTGCGGTTTGCCCAGTTATTGTATAAAAAGCTACTGCAACCATAATCTGCCTAACTAATCTTCAACAAATTTAATAACTTTACATAGCTAATTGTGAAATTGTTTTCAAAACTTGTCAACTATCTTTTGATCAGTAAAAAAATTACCCCAAAAATGTAAAAGTACCGTATACTTAAACTAATGAAAAAGAGGGGGTTTTTATCCATGACAATTGGCTGGAATATCTTGGGAATTTTGGCATGGTTGATTATTGTTTTATATTTGGTCTTTATTATTCAAAATATCCGCAAAAGACACTTGATGATGATTGTCAAAGATCGTAAAAGATTCAAGTGGAGTACAACATTATTAGATGTTCTAGAAGTGATTGTACTTTTAGGTGCTGTTTTCTATATGTCATTTATAACTTTCTTCAGTCATCCAGATTTACAAAATAAGAATTTGATTGACAGTAAGGTTGAATATGAATCGCTTATTTTAAGTACCGGCAAAAACGGCTCTTACTATGTTACGGCAACTTCCAGTAATAATACCGCACCTCGTCAAAGCTATCGCTGGTACAGCAATGGCAGTAAAATGACAGTCAATAGTAATTATGCCTCTATTTCAGATGGCGCTAATCCACTATCTATTGCAGCAAGTGCAATTCCATATTCTGATAAAGATTTGAAAAAAGCGGATAAGCATTATCAAAAAGCCTATGTTGCTATTTATACCGCAACTTACAAACCAAACTGGTATAACGGATTAGGTCTACATGCAGGTAGAACTGCTACACAATATTATTTGATTAGAGTGCCAGATCAAACTTTTGTAAAACAAGTTAAAAAATAAGACAGCTGCTAGGCAGCTGCCTTATTTTTTTTGCGCTCATTTATTTGGGTGAGCATATATCCATTGAAGAATCCCAAAATGATTGTTGCAGTTAAGAAGTCCATTACATTTCCTGAATAATAAGCTGCCCCAATGGCTAAGCCATTAGCGATAATTAAGCTTGAGGTCAATAAGCTACGACAGTTCTTTTTGATGAACCAGAAAATGATCGCATAAATCAAAATTGCAATATAAACTCCTAGGAAAATGATTGTTCCAATTAATCCTAAAGTGTAGCGTTGAGATTTGAAGTCGCGTTCTAGGTTAAAGATATTCGACATTCTCACATAAGAAATTCCTAGCCATTTATCTAATGAACTATTATTTTTATGAATGATTTGATCGAGCATTGCCTGTTCAACTTGGCGATTATTGAGACGCTGTCCCACTGGCCATTTCATGACACGATGCCAAAATTCTGGATCACGGGTATAAGGATAACTCTTATGCACAAATTTTTGGTTCAAAGAATAATTTGGATAGTATTTTTTGATAAAGGATATTAAGAAATGACGCCTTTTTATGCCTTTATTTTTCTTAAGCCCCTTGGCAAGTTTTTTGTTTAGCTTATCTTCACTTTCGGGTTTTTTAGATTTTTCACGAGTTTCAGTGATTTTGGCATCTAAATTTGAACGTGAAAGCATTGGACTTTTGGGAAGAAGTGCCGCATATAACCCACCAATAATGGCTACTGTTGCAACTAGTTTCCATGAGAATTTAATATCCTTAATTGCAAATGCGTGAATAAGATAGGCGATTGCAAAAACCACACTAGCTAAGCCAAAACCTAAGCTCGCTGTCTTAGTACCTAGCATGACCATAGCTAGGCCTTGCAGGGCATATAAAGCAATGTTAAGCCAATTAAATTCTTTTACTAAAACATATGCCATTAATGGCGTGAGCATGAACAAAATAGCAGACGTTGTATTGGCAAAATTAAAGAAACCCTTAGATGCAGTGTAAAAGAAACTTAGATGCGGTCCAAAGAACCAGCCAAAAATATTTTCTTTAATCCAGCCGCCGTAAGATCCAAGAGAAAAAGTGAAGAGATTGGTAATTACGATAATACCAGCGAATGTTCCTACAAGTCCCTGAATTATATGGACAACACTTTTTTCTTTAAAATCACTTGCGTTAGTCAAATAAATAATGATTAGCGGCAAGAACATTCTAATCAAATAGAAAATTTCTTGACCAGCTGAATAGCCATAGCTATTTGGCGAAATACTATTAAACTGACGTACATGCCACATATGTAGCGCCGTGTAGACAATGACTAAACCGATATATGCAATAATCCACCACTGCTTTTTAAGAACTTGCCAGCTGCGCTTTTGACTAAAATACATGCCAACTAAAATAGCGACTGCTAAGATTCTAAAGATTGTTGGAATAGAGAAATGGAAGATCTCAGATAATGGTGGGTTATAAAACCAGTAAAAATCTAAAAAAGGTTGTAATAAGACGAACCAAAATAAGCCCGTACGTATTTTCTTTTGCAATATTATGTCCTCAAAATAAATCTTTACCAAAGTATAAGAAAGAAATTCAGTAAAAAACGAATCATGTTAGTTGATTCGTTTTATTTAATTAAAATTATTTATCAGTGGCTTTCTTATCATTAGTATTTTTTGTTGGTTCAACTTTAGAAATTTTAACATCATTTATAGAGGCTGTCTTAGTGTTTGTTGGTTTTTTAACCTTTTTTAGCTTTTTGAAGTTAATAACCATTTTATTATTTAATTCGCTCACAGATGCTTCGTCTTCTGGATCATAAGAAGTGATAGCTAGGAGGGCAGAATTTTCATAAATTTTTTCCACTTTGCCTTCAAAGGGATGCTTTAGCTCTTCTTCGGACTTAGCTCCGACAATTTGACCTAATTTTACATCAGCTTTTTTCATTATAAACTCCCTTTTCTGTTAAGATTTATTCTACAATAGTGAAATACTATTATAGATAGGATCGAATTTCAAGCGGGAGAGAGATATTTTGCAAAGAATTATTATAATTGCCGGACCAAGTGGCGTTGGTAAGACAACGGTATCAAATTATTTAAATGAAAAATACGGTATTCCCAGAGTAGTGACGCATACTACTAGGCCAATGAGAAAGGGAGAAGTTCCTGGAAGATCATATTATTTTGAAGATGATAATAGTTTTAAAAAACTACACTTCTTTGAACATGTAAAATATGGAAATTATCAATATGGCTCAAGCAAAGAAGCTTTAAAGCAAGCATGGGATAAAAATGATCTTGTCTCACTAATCGTTGAAACAGACGGGGTAAAATCTTATCTTGATGAATTAAAGGACCAAGTTTATTTTATCTATCTTACTGTTGATGAGATGAATGTCTTAAAGCAGCGTTTAATAAAACGTGGTGATGATCAAATTGAAATTGAAAAGCGGTTGAATAGCGCAGAGTTCAAACGAGACCTCCATTTACGTCCAGAGCTGGTAAAAGATGCTCATATTTTAAAAAATAATAATTGGGATGAGACCAAAGTTGCTCTTGATAAAATAGTTTCTGACTTACAAAATCGTTGATATATAAGCTTTAATTAAGATTTGTTACAGAAAAGTCTAAATATTTGCAAAAATTGTAACTAGCTCGGTTTGGTTTTGTAACATTTCTGTAACAATTGCACCGTACAATAGACCTTGTCAATTGAGATTACAAAACGTAGCAACTGATAAATCATTTTCGCTACTGAAAATAAAAAAACGAATAATTATTTTAGGAGAGAATAACTTTGAATTTAAAATCTAAATTTGTTAAATTTACTGCTGCAGCTGCTTTAACTCTGACCGGTGTAGCCGCAACTAATTCTGTAAAGCCTGCTAACCATGTTCAAGCAGCTACTCAAACTGTTAAAATTAACTATGTACCAGGTTATGGTATTGCTGTATGGAGCAACTACGAAGGTGGTCGCATTACTGGTCAATACTTACAACATGGTTCAAGTTACAAAGTAATCAAAACTGTTAAGGATTCCCAAGGTAACACTTGGTACGATTTAGGTTTAAACCAATGGATCATGGCTAAGTACACTGTTTCAGCTAATACTGCTGTATCACAAGCAGCATCAACTGCAACTACTGCTAACGCAACTAGCCAAGCACAAGCTGTAATTAACATTGCTAAGCAACAAATTGGTAAGCCTTATGTATGGGGTGCAGCTGGTCCAAGTAGTTTTGATTGCTCTGGTTTAACTTCATACGCATTTAGTAAAGGTGCTGGTAAGAATATCGGCCGTACTACTTATACTCAATTAAATGCAGGTAAGCGTGTTTCTGTAGGTCAATTACAACCAGGTGACTTAGTATTCTGGGGTAACTACCACGTTGGTATTTACTTAGGTAACAACCAATACATCCATGCACCACAACCAGGTCAAAACGTAACTATTGCTTCAATCAGTAGCTACTTCTACCCATCATACGGTGTTCGTGTATTTTAATTAAAGATTCTAATTTACAAGGCCATTGATTTCCATCAGTGGTCTTTTTTATGTTATAATGTGACGCAATCCAAATAACGGAGCGTATTGAATAATATGAATCAAAAAAATAATAATCGCTACACTCATATATTGATTACCGTGGGTGCAATTATCGTTATTATTTTGGGTGGCTTCTTAATTTTTCAACATCATAATGCAAGTAAGCTGGCTGCTCAAGAAAAATTTAATAAAACCCACTTTAATCCCAATGTAACTATCTACAATGTCAAAGTTGGCGGTCTTACGAAGGCTAAGGCTTACACTAAAGTTAACCAAAAAGCTAAGAATAAGGCCACTTTAGAGAATACCAAACTCTCTTTTTCTAAAACTGAAAAAGAAGTTATCTCTAAAAAAGAAATTAATCAGTACTTTAAAAAGCAACATACACGTTATACTTCTAACAAAAACTATAACTATGAAAATGTCGCTTTGAATACGGCTGAGCAAAAGCTGAATGCTATAAAAAATAGACAGTTAACTTACCATATTGATAGTAAAAGTTATAATTTTGAACGTAGTGAACTACTTCCCAAAGTTTCTTATTACGAAGGGCAATATCAGTTTGAAAATGTTGAACCTTTAAAAAAGAAAATTGAATCAATAAATAAGAAGGTTACAACATTTCATAAGTCTTATCCATTTAAACTTCCTGATGGTAAAACAATCACAGTGAAAAATGAAAGCTATGGTTGGGCAATTAATACCAAACATTTAATTCCAGCAGTGGAAAAAGCTTTTATTGATGGAAAAAAAGAAATTCAAGGCAAAAACTATATTTATGGTTTAGGATTTAGTACTTATGGAACCGGTTATGGGATGTCTAATAATGGAATTGGTGATACCTACATTGTCGTTTCACTAAAGCAACAAAAAGTTTGGTTCTACAAGAAGGGTAAAAAAGTACTTGTCTTAAACGATGTTGTTACTGGAACTGCAGCTAAAAATCCTCGTACTCAAACTAGTGATGCTACTCCGACAGGAGTTTGGTACATTGAATATAAACAATCACCAAGTGTCTTACGCGGACTTAATGATGATGGTTCAAGCTATGCATCGCCTGTTAAATACTGGATGCCGTTTACGATATCTGGATGTGGTTTTCATGACGCAAGTTGGAGAACCGATTGGTCTAAGACTGCTTATCTTAAAGGTGGTTCTCATGGATGTGTAAATGTGAAGCCAAGTGAGATCAAGAAGGTCTGGGATGTAGTTGAAGAGATGGAACCAGTTATTATTTATAACAAATAAAAAAGGCTCAAATGAGCCTTTTTCTATGCCTGAAATTCTTTATAGCGTCTGATATCACTTTCAGATAATTGTGCTGTAACGTGAATTCCATCATCTTCGTATTTTTCTTGAATTACTTTTCCATATTCGTGCATATAAGAAAGATCTTTTCCTGCATCAAGTGGGAGTAAAAGATTAACTTTCTCATAGTTAGAAAAAATTCTTTTTGAAATTAAATCAGCTAACTGTTTAATTGACTTCGCATCTTTAGCGCTGTATAAAATATCGTTGCCTTCGATTTGTGGAAAAGTCCGATCAGTTAAATCAGCTTTATTATAAGCTGTAATCATTGGAACATCAGTGATTCCTATTTCTTGTAAAACCTTTTGGGTTGTCTTAATCATTTGGACCATGTTAGGGTCAGAACTATCTACCACGTTGACTAATAAATCAGCTTCTTTAGCTTCTTGTAATGTAGCTTTAAAAGATTCAATCAAATTATGTGGCAATTTAGAAATGAAACCAACAGTATCAGATAAGATAAAACTACGATCATCTGGCAAATCGATACGTCTGACGCTAGTATCGAGAGTAGCAAAAAGCATATTTTTTTCAAAAACTTGCTTTTTTTCACTATCGTCGCTAAAAGCCTTTAATAATTCATTTAAAGTTGTTGATTTGCCTGCATTCGTGTATCCGACTAGGGCCACTTGTGGCAGACGAGAATTATTACGTCGTGCCGATTTAACGTCTTCTTGTTTAGCAATTTCTTTAAGTTCTCGTTTAATTGCACTGATTTGTTTACCAATAGTACGCCGATTCAATTCGAGTTTGGTTTCACCAGAACCACGGTTGGCAAAACCACCGCTAGCACCACCTGAACCTCGCTGCTGGTCGAGATTGTTTTCTGATGGATGAAGACGAGGAAGCTCATATTGAAGACGGGCTAATTGAACTTGCAATTTTGCTTGCTTAGTCTTTGCTCGATTAGAAAAGATCTCTAAAATTAATTCTGTCCGATCTACAACTTTTAACTTAGTCATCGACTCTAAGTTGCGGATCTGAGTTGGAGTTAATTCATCGTTGATGACTAAAGCTTGTGCTTTTAATCCTTGAGCCATTGACTTAATTTGGTTGATTTTACCTACCCCAAAATAAGTTCCAGCAACAATATTTTCCGCATTTTGACTTGCTTGTCCTACAACCTCCATGTTATTGGCACGCGCTAATTCACGTAATTCAGTCATATAATAGTCAAAGTTAGGATCTTTTAAGTTAACGCCTGCGATAAATGCTTTAATTTGTTTAGTTTTGGTTTCTATCAAAAAATCACCTGCGATCTAAAATATTAAGTTGTTTAATTAAGCTTTATTCAATTAAATGGAAATCCACCTTTTTTGAAAAATCAATTTAATCACATCCTCTTGTTTAGTATCAAAATTATAGTTTTTTTAATAATAAAAAGCAATTAAAATAAAATCCACGCCATTTTGACGTGGATTTTTGAATTGATTTAGTTTTGAGATGCAAGATCATGTTTTCTTTGCCATTTGGCAATTAAAGGTAAAACAACTCCTAGACCAATCATAAATAATGGCTCGACAATATTTAGAATAAGCATATGCCACCAAGTAGTAGAACCAGTCTTAGCATCTATTGGGACAATCCCAAAAGTTGCACCTACTAGCGTGATAATTAAGCACCACCATCCGACGAAAATCGCGAATTTACGATTTTTAATGTAAACATATTCAGATGGATATTCATTTTCGTGAACCCGAATCTTTATGAATGCCCAAAATAGTAGCCCTGTAACATAAGGTGAGACAATGCCATTGAGGTTAAGTAATTGATTAAAAATATCGTTTACGGATGGCAAGGTTGAACTTAAAAATAAAAGTACTGAACATATAAAGGTGGTTAACCAATATCCGTTAACAGGAAGCCCATTTTTATCAGTCTTGGTCAGCTGCTTTGGTAAATAGCGCTTAGCAGTATCAGATAAGAAAATTCTGGCACCTCCATCTACTAAAACGGCAAGCTGAGCAAGCATATAAATAGCTTGGGTAATAATAAATAGATATAAGAAGAAGTTACCTAAGCCAAATTTAGCTCCCATAGCTTGAAAGGCATAATATGAGCCATTCATTTTTAAATCATCTGGTAAATGATGGGCGTTAAAAAAGACCCCTAAAGCAAATGAACCAAAGATGGTCAAAAAGCCGGTCATAATTGCCAACATGTACATAGCCTTAGGGAAGTTCTTGGGGCCGTCTTTCATTTCAGTTACATAAGGAGCTACAAATTCAGCTCCATTCATTGCAAAGATCAGCAATCCTAGAGACATAAGGAATTTCATGTTAAATGTAGGTAAGAAATTCTTAAAATGAAATGGTTGTGTGGCAATCGGGCGTCCTTGTCCTAGGTAAACAATGGTCATAATTACAAATAAAATAGTCGCAATAAACATTGCACCACCACCAATAATTGACAGCCATTGAAGTGAGTTGGCAAAACGGTGCTGGAAAAAGATAAAGACTACAAAGATTAGGGCAGTAAATAATGCAAAAGCCCAATTACTCATTTCTTTATCGCTTAAGGCGTGGCCTTTAAAAAGCCACGCAAATGAAACAACAGTAGAGTTAGCCACATCCACTAAGTAAGGTAAAGAAACTACCCAATAGCACCATGCGGTGATATATCCCATTCTGTCACCAGAAGTGTGTCTAATCCAAGAAGCAAGCCCTCCGCCATCATTGGCAAAAGTCGAACCAAGTTGGCCAACTATTAATTCATAAGGAATAACAAACAAAATTAGTAATAAAATCCAGTCACTAACAACAGCTAATCCCTGATTTTGAAAGTTATAGATAATATCATCAAATCCAATAACAGTTACAAAATCCATCAGGGCAATAACAGGCCAAGTTAATCGTTTACGTTTATGAGCGGTATCAAAAGAATCCACTTAAATTTCTCTTCTTTCTATTTTTCTAATTACACGTTCTCAAATGAAAGAAGCCGGAGGTGGATTAAAAAAGTAAAAAGAAAAGAGATCTAAAATTTGATTTGTTTTATTTTCAGATCTCATTAAAAACCTTTCTGTATTCACAATAGATAAGGATATTATACCTGAAAGCGACGCGATATATTAAGAAAATTTAAAGAAAAAAAGGCTTTACAAATAAAAAAGCACTCTGTAATATATAGTGTAACAGGTACGTAATACACTATAACGAAATGAGGAATAAAAATGACTGAAGTTGTTAAGGTTCAAGATATTACCAAAACTTATGGTAAAAAAGGACAAAAGCAATACCAAGCGTTAAAAGGAATCTCTTTTGATGTGCAGCGTGGTGAATTTGTAGGTATCATGGGTGCATCAGGTTCGGGTAAAACGACTCTGTTAAATATTTTATCTACTTTAGATCAACCAACTAGTGGAAAAGTATTAATCAATAATCGCGATATCACTACTTTAAATAAAAACCAAATGGCCGACTTTAGAGGACAAGAGATTGGCTTCATTTTCCAAGATTTCAACTTACTTGATAATTTAACTAACCGTGAAAATATCGCTTTGCCGCTATCTTTACAGAATGTAAAAGCTAGTCAAATTAAACCCAAAGTAGAAAAAATTGCTGAACGTTTGGGCATTGATCAAATCTTAGATAAGTACCCTGCAGAAATTTCTGGTGGACAAAAGCAGCGTGTTGCTTCAGCTCGTGCGCTTGTTCATGAGCCAGCAATTTTATATGGGGATGAACCAACAGGTGCCCTTGATTCAAAAAGTGCTACAGAATTGCTAGAAACAATGAAAGACTTAAACGAAAACGATAAAGTTTCTATTTTGATGGTTACTCACGATCCATATTCTGCTTCTTATGCCCAAAGAATTTTGTTCATTAAAGACGGTAAGATCGGCAATGAATTAAAGAAGGAAAATAAGAGTCGCGAAGAGTTCTATCAAGAAATTATTGCAGAATTAGGTAGACGTTAAGATTTAGGGAAAGGGAGATAATTATGCTTTGGAAATTATCATTAACCGGTATAAAAAGCCGGTTCAAAGACTATTTAGTTCTTTTTTCTGGCTTAACTTTTGCCAGTGCCATCTTTTATATGTTTATGTCAATTGCTACTAATTCGACTTTCTTAAAGGGAAGCATAGCAATTGCCTTTAAAATTACACAATTAGTATTTGGTTTTGGGATTGCGTTGCTTGCTATTATTACATTTGTTTATATTGTTTATGCCAATAGCTTTTTACTGAGTATGAGGCAGAAAGACTACGGCATGTACATGATGCTCGGTGCCAGAACTAGTAAGATTGGTGCATTAATCTTTTTAGAAACTCTTGTAGTTGGATTATTTGCAACCATATTAGGGACTGCTATTGGAATTGGCTTAACGCAATTAGTTTCACAGCTATTAATTAACCAATTAGGCCTACAAATTCATAAATTTATTGGTTTTTACATACCAGCTTTACTTTGGACATTAGTTTTCTTTGCGGCACTATTTTTCTTAGCTGCTTTATGGAACCGACACAAGCTAGTTAAGTCTAATGTGATCGATTTATTACACGAAAACCAAAAGCCCGTTAAATTGCGTCACAATCCAGTTTGGAAGTTTATTGAAGCAATTTTAGGTTTAGGCTTACTTGCAGTTGGTTATTGGGCAATGGCTAATTACAAAGTTCTTTTGACTAACTCAATTGGGATTGGCTTTTTTACTATCGTAATTGGTTCATATTTTGTCTTTGATTCATTCTTTACCGCAATTGTTAACTTGCTTAGAAAGAATAAGAACTTTGAATATAAAAAACTCCATTCCTTTACTTTAGGACAACTAAAGTTCCGCTTAGGTGACTATACTCGGATTTTATCAATTGTTTCTTTACTCTTTGCCTTAGCTCTTGGTGCTATCACAGTTGGATTAAACTTTAATAACATGACGGAACAGGCACTTGAAAGTACTTACTATGATGCAGTCTTATATCAAGAAAGTCCATCAGTTAAGAAACAATTGAAGAAAGTTTCTGTTAAGTCAGAAACGACCCTTGATTATAAATTAGTTGAGAACAAAAAAGAAAAAATTCCACAAATTCTTTATATTCCAGAGAATGAAATTACAGATAAAAAGTTGAAATTCCAACATTTCTACATGGATAAAAATGGCCAACAGTCCTATTCAACTAAAACCTTCAACGTTAAAGATCTAAAAGATGAAAATTCTGACCGTGGTCATGAAATGAGATATCAATTAGCTAGCTTGACGCCATATCCTGATGCACAAGTTAAAGTTGTTTCTCAAGATCAATATAATCAGTTAAAGGCTAAAAACCAATATGTAAAATTATTGTTAGTAAATAACTTCAGATCAAACTTTGCTAATATTGAAAAACTACAAAAGATGAGTGTTAAGCAGATGGTTGGGCAACCTGAAGTAGAAAGTAAAAGTATCGAAGTTAGTCTTACTAACTCTAAGTCAGCATCATATCGCTTTATTTCAAGCATAGCATCTGGCTTTGAATTTATGGGCTTTTTCTTAGGTCTGGCATTCTTGGCAATGCTTGCTTCAACTTTAATGTTTAAAGTTTTATCTGGGGCTAACAGTGATAAACCAAGATACAATATGCTTTGGAAGATGGGGGCACGTAAGAGCTTACTTAAGTCTTCAATTGCTAAAGAAATTGGTGTTTTGTTCGCGCTACCTGCAGTGTTAGGTGTAATTGATGTCTTATTTGGACTACAATTCTTCAAGTCAATTCTTAAAAATCCATACGATAAGATTTGGATTCCATTTGCAATTTTCGGTGTATTATATGTAATTTACTACATTTTAACTGTGGTACTTTACCAAGGGATCGTTTTGAAAAAGGAAAATAATTAAATAGACTAAAGTAAAAGCTTCTTTCTATATCAAATAGAGAGAAGCTTTTTTGTGCTAATTAGAGCGTTGAAATAATTAATTCGATGTTCAAAGCGGTAATGATGGCGGCTAGTGTCACCCCTAATATAGTTTGCCATTTTTTATTAGTATACTTGCCCATGATTTTCTTATTGTTGGTTAAAAATACTAATGGGAAAAGTGTAAAGGGAAGAGCAATACTTAAGGCTATCTGAGCGTACACAATCATGCTTTCGAATATTTTTTCGTTGAAATGGACTAAAAAGCCAATAATTAAAATTGGAATTAAAGTTACCATCCGTGTGAGCAGTCGCCTTTGCCATAGAGCTAACTTAATGTTTAAATATCCTTCCATCACAATTTGCCCAGCTAAAGTACTTGTAATTGAAGATATCAACCCAGTTACAAGTAATGCAAAAGCAAAAAGATAAGACATTACGGGGTTAGCCAGCTGACCGACGACGTTGGTATTTTTTAAACCGTTGAAAACTGACATTAAGCTGGCTAGCTGATCACTTTTATCAAAAAAGATCGTTCCTCCTAAAATTAATAACAAGCAGTTAATAATCAATGCTACTACTAAGTGGACAACTGAATCCCAATTAGCAAAACGCAAGGTTTCTTTAACTTGGGCTGGATCGTGTGAATCATAACGGCGGCTTTGAGCAAGCGATGAATGTAGATAAATATTGTGCGGCATAATGGTTGCACCGACAATTCCCAAACTCAGAATCAATTTATCATGATTAGTCAAAATTGAGCTGTTAGGGATAAAGCCCGCTAAGATACTTTCAAAATTTGGTTGGACATGGCCGACTTCAATTGCAAAAATCACACCAACAGTTAAGATTGAAATCACTACAATTGCTTCAATTCTGCGAATGCCAAAACGCATGAACCATAACACAACAAAGACATCCAAAATAGTGATCAATACGCCGAATACTAAAGGTAAATTAAAGAGCATCTTTAAAGCTAGGGCGGTGCCGACAACGCCGGTTAAGTCTGTTGCCATCATGGCAATTTCGTTTAAGATCCAAAGTAAGTATCGAATTGGTCTAGAAACTTTTTTGGCAATTGCCTGTGCCAAGTCATCTCGACTCACGACACCGATTTTGATGGATAAAGATTGCATAAACATAGCAATAAAGATCGAAATGGTAAGTACTGATAAAAGCTCATATTTGTAATAACTTCCCCCAGCTAGTGACGTCAGCCAGTTGCCCGGATCCATATAACCGACAGCTACTAATGCACCAGGCCCACTGTAAGCTAAAAACTTTTTGAAAAAGCTGCTTTCGTAAACACTCGGTACATTTACTGTACTATTGATTTCTTCAAGACTAGTTTTATTAGGTTTATTCATTGGAGTTTAATTTTTCTTGGACTAAATTGACAATAAATTCGATAAATTTAGGATCATCATTTAAGGCAGGCACGAGATCCAGATTTTCGCCACCATTTTCTCTAAAAGCTTGGTAATTTTGGGTATAATCCTCTTCGATGGTTTCTAAACATTCTGTGACAAAAGAAGGAGCTGCAATTAAGACATTTCTTTTGCCTTTTTGAACTGCCTCAAGTAGAGAATTTTTTAAATATGGCTTTAACCAAGGCATTGGACCAAACTTTGATTGAAAGACCATCTGAATCTTGTCTTCGGGGATACTTAAACGTTCTTTCAGCATTTGAGTATGTTTGCGGCATTCATCTAAGTAGGGATCACCATGTTTTACTTCATGTGCTGGGATTCCATGATAAGAAATAAATAATTTATCATAATTTCCTTGGTCCCAGGCGCGCTGAATATGGCTAGCAAACGCATCTTGGTAAGCGTCATAGTGATAAAAACGATCGATGATTTTTACAGGGATGTTAGTAGCTTTAGCTTGCTCAATGATAGACGCGGTAGTAGATAAAGTGTACTCAGGAAAAAGTGATAAAACTGTAATCTTGTCGCACCCCTCGTCTTTCAATGAATTAAGTTGCGATTCGATTGTAGGGGTTTCATAAGTCATTGCCATTTTTACTTTCCAATCTGGAAGTGAATTTTGTACGGCATCAGTGATTTTTTGAGTATAGACAATAAGTGGTGAGCCTTCTTTTAACCAGATATGTTGATAAAATGTAGCAGACCGCCATGATCTCATGGGTAAAACAAATCCATTTAAAATTGGTCGCCAGAACCATTTAGGTAAAGTAACCACATTTTGGTCACCGAGAAATTGACGTAAATATTTTTTCACATCTTTAGTAGTTGGCGTTTTAGGTGAACCTAAATTAACTAATAATAAGCCTTGCATATTGACACCTACAGACTGAGTTTATTATAAGCAGTAATTTTAATATCATTGTCAGTCATGTTCATAATTGTAATTGAACCGTTAGCTGGACCGGGCACTAGAGGATATTTTCCTTGTCCAAAACGTCCAACTAGACTGCGGATTGTAAAGCCATGAGTTACTAATAATATATTTTCGGCTCCGTCTAATTGCCGGATTAAATCAAAGCCTTGATCAAGACGTTTCCAATACTGCTTAGCATTTTCGGCATCATGATATGGATCAGCTTCATGAATGTAATCTTTAATCGTATTAATATCAACATTCAAGAGTAAATCTTGCCTTCTTGGATAACCATGAGGACCTCCGATCATGCGCCATGCTTCGTCTGAATTCATCCCTTCAAAAAAGCCATAAAATTGTTCTCTAAAAAATGGGCTGGCAATATGTTGCAGCTCGTCGCGATTACAATTTTTATCAATGATGTAATCACAAGTCTCACTTGCACGTTTTAAATCGCTAGATAAAGCAATATCAAATGGTACATCAGATAGTGTCTCACCAGCTTTTTTAGCATCGCTAATTCCCTTATCTGTCAATGGTGTATCGCACCAACCTTGCATTTTATCGTATTTATTAATAAAAGTTTGTCCATGACGTACAATATATATTTTCTTCATTGATATACCTCGTGTAATTTTTCTATACCTTTTAATTATAATCCATAATCCTTATTCAAAAGTAAATTACCAGTTCGATTTGTTTAATTAATTACCTTGCGGCTTGTACAATTAATATGTGAGAGGAAAGCGCTCAAAAAAGAAAGAAGAATGATCATGAAATTTGTTTCTTGGAATGTAAATGGCTTTCGTGCTGCCATGAGACATGGTTTTTTAGATACTTTTAAAGAATTAGATGCAGATATTTTTTGTATGCAAGATACGCGTTTATCGCCTGATGAAATAAGTATTGATACTTCGCATTATTATCAATATTGGAACTATTCAAAAGAAAAGAGTTTTGATGGGACTGCTATTTTTACCAAGATTAAGCCGCTATTAGTCGCAAATGGGATCGGTGTTTCAGAATTTGATCAGCAAGGTCGCACTATTACTCTTGAATATCCAAACTTTTATTTTGTAACGACTTATGTGCCTTTTGCAGGAGAACAGCTTCAAAGATTAGATTTTAGGATTGCCTGGGATCAGGCGTTTAGAAAGTATCTATTAAAACTTGAAGCTAACAAGCCAATAATAATTGGTGGTGAT
This sequence comes from uncultured Lactobacillus sp., assembly GCF_947367085.1. Lineage (GTDB taxonomy): Bacteria > Bacillota > Bacilli > Lactobacillales > Lactobacillaceae > Lactobacillus. The sequence goes on from NZ_CANBCP010000014.1 coordinate 16,716, forward strand.
ATGAGTGTGGCTCATGAACCAATTGATTTAGCTGAACCTACTGAAAACCACCACCATGCTGGTTTCACTGAGCAAGAAAGAGACGATTTTACTCAATTATTAAACGCTGGCTTTACAGATACATTTAGATACTTGCACCCTAATGAAAAAGATATCTATAGCTATTGGAGCTATCGTTATCATGGTCGTGAAAAAAATGAAGGTTGGAGATTGGACTATATGTTAGTTTCCAATTCACTGAATTCTAAGATTCAAGCTGCGAATATTTTGACTGAAATTCCAGGATCCGACCATTGTCCGGTTAGTTTAAAGCTAGATATTAGTGCAAATTAAATTATATAAGTAAATAATTTTGAATTTTTGCTCTCTTATCTTAATAATATAAGGTGTATAGATAGGAGAGATAAAAATGAGAGTAACTAAATTAGTCGTAGGTATTTTACTGGTTGTTTTATCATGCTGGCTATTAATTGAAGGCCTGTTTGGTGGTTTAGTTGGCTTATGGCAAGTAAGAAATATTGTCAGTGGTATTTTAGAAATAATTATGGGTGGTCTGATGATGGGTGCTGGCATTGTTTATATATGCTTAGAAAATAGCCCATATTATGGTGGTGATATCACAGGTTTAGTATTATTATTAATTTCTGGATTATGTGGAATAGCTGGCGGATTTTTCAATAGATGGCTTTTTGTATATGCCTTTATTAGCTTAGTTGCCGGTATTGGATTTTTTGCTTGGCATCTGATGGTTGGAGACGACGATTAGAAATAATATATTAAAGTGCTATTGCAATTAAACAATGAAAACGATATCATATAAGTAACAAGTGAATTAAAGTGGAATTGTAACAAATTCGATTTTGCACAAGACCCACTTAGCTCTTTATTTAAGGGGCTAGGTGGGTCTTTTTTTGAAGAAAACGAGGGAGAAGTAAGTGAAGATCAAAAAGATTTTAAATAACGGGGCGGTCCTCACTGAAAATGAAAATAATGAGGAAGTTATAGTATTAGGAAAGGGCTTAGCTTATGGGAAAAAGATAAATGATGAAATAGATAAAAGTAAGATTTATAAAGTATTCACGCCATTTTCTGGTAAGCAAAAAAAGTTGTTGCTAGAAACGATACATGAAACTGATCCAATATTTTTTCAAATTTCACAAAAAATTGTCGATCGACTAAAGCACGAAGAAAATATCGAACTAGCTGATAGTGTATATATCACCTTGACTGACCATTTAGCCACAAGTGTTGAACGAGCCAAAAAAGGGATGTATTTAAGTAATAAGTTTTTATGGGAATTAAAGAATTACTATCCTAAAGAATATTCATATGGCTTATGGGCTTTAAAGCTTTTGGATAAGCAATTCAATCTTAAATTTCCTGATGATGAAGCGGGATTTATTGCAGTCCATATTATCAGCGGTGAATTAGGTAATGATATTGGAGATTTTCAAAAATCAGTTAACTTTATTAAAAGTATTACCAAAATTGTTAAGTACTATTTTAATATCGACATTGATTATCAATCCTTGACTTACAATAGATTTGCCGTTCACTTGAAATTCTTTTGGAAAGGTATGATGTATGACCGTAACCACAAAGAATTTGGCGATTTAAGTCAGGAGATTTTAAAGGTTATCAAAAATAGTGATATTGATTCTTATAAATGTGCTTTAAAAATTCGAGATTATATCAATGAAAAGTACAATTATGAATTAAGTAATGAAGATATTATGTATTTGGCGATCCACATTAATAAAATCATTAGTGACTACAAGGGGAGAGAAAAATGAGCTATGAAGCAATGAATAAACAGATCATTGAGGCTGTCGGGGGCAAAGATAATGTTCAATCAGTTGTCCACTGTGCAACACGTTTGAGGTTTGTTTTAAAAGATGAAAGTAAAGCCGATGATAAAAAAGCGGCTGCAATTCCGGGTGTTTTGCAAGTTGTAAAAAATGCGGGACAGTATCAGCTGGTTATTGGGAGCACGGTTGAAGATGTTTATAATGAGCTAGTCAAAATGTTAGATTTAGATAACAATTCTAGTAATGATAATGCACCTAAGCAGAAAAAGAATATTTTTGATGTGATTATTAGTGCAATTACTGGTTCAATTGCTCCAGCAATTCCATTACTAGCCGGCGCCGGAATGGGTAAGGTTTTACTTTTAATCTTAACCATTAGTGGATTATTATCTGACAAGAGTCAAACCTATCAAATTCTTAATCTGATTTTTGATACAGGCTACTTCTTCATGCCAGCTTTTGTTGGCTTTTCAGCAGCCAAAGTCTTTAACACTGATCCATATCTAGGTGCTTTTATGGGATTAGTTACAGAACATCCAATATGGACTGCAATGGTTGAAGCCAAAAAGCCAGTGCATTTTTTAGGGATGCCTGTTGAATTAATCAAGTATTCTTCAACTTTGATTACGGCTATCTTGTCTGTATGGATCATGTCTTATATTTATAAATATGTGAAGAAATACACCCCACAGATGGTTAAGATCTTTATGGTGCCAATGTTAACGATGCTAATCACTGCACCACTTATTTTCTTAATTATTGGGCCTATTTCAAATGTTATTTCCGAAGGTATTGGATTCATCTCAATGTGGCTATACCACCACGCAGGTTTGGTAGCTATTCCAATTTTGGCAGCTGCTTATCCTTGGTTTGTTTCTATTGGTATTCACAAAGCCCTCAGTCCAATTAGTATTCAATTAGTTGCTACTCAAGGCTTTGACCCAATTATTCGTGTAGTTGCTCTATGTTCAAACATGTCTCAAGCTGCAGCTTCACTTGCAGTCGGCCTAAAAACTAAAAACAAGCAACTCAAAGGTTTAGCTCTTTCATCAAGTGCGACTGCTTATTTAGGTGGTATTACCGAACCAGCACTATTTGGTGTTAACTTGAAGCTTAAAAAGCCGATGTATGGCGCAATGATTGGTGGCGCAATTGCGGGTGTTGTGGCAAGTTTCATGAAAATTAAAGCCTTTATTTATGTAACGCCAGCCTTTTTGAGCTTACCAATGTGGGTATCTAAGACTGAAAACTATGTTGTTCAAGCTATTATTGTTATTGCAGTGGCTAGTGTAGCAACATTTATTGCAACCTGGCTCATTGGATTTAACGATCCAGTAGACGAAAAGCAGTTAAAGCAAGAACAAAAAGAAAAATTTAATCAAGGTCACGAAAAACACGAGTTACATGCTCCTGTAAATGGAAAATTAGAAGATATTTCTCAAGTTAAAGATGAAACTTTTGCCAGCGGTGTAATGGGCAAAGGAATTGCTATTGTTCCTAGCCAAGGAAAAATCTATGCTCCTGACGATGGAGTGGTTACTGCTACTTTTGATACTGGTCATGCGATTGGACTTCATTTAGATAATGATGCCGATGTTTTAATTCATATTGGAATTGATACTGTAGAAATGAAGGGTGATGGCTTTAAGCATTTGGTTAAAAAAGGTGATCATGTCAAAGCAGGGCAAGAGTTAGTTGACTTTGATATTGATAAAATTAAAAAAGCAGGCTATGATCCAACCGTTATGATGATTGTTTTAAACAGTAAAGATTTCTTAGAAGTGTTGCCGGTAATTCATGATAAAGATCAAACCAAAGATGTTACTATCAAAGACAATGTAATTGTCTTAGCTTAGGTGAAATTATGGATAAATATCAAATTCCAAAAGATTTTTTATGGGGTGTAGCTACTTCGGCTAACCAGGTAGAAGGCGCCTGGAATGAAGACGGTAAAGGGATGTCGATTGCTGATTGTGAAAAGTATAATCCTAATCAAGATCTAGCTGACTATAAAAAAGTTAATGAAATGACGACAGCTGAAATTGAAACAGCGATTAACGATAATACTAGTAAAGCTTGGGGTAAACGCCATGGAGTAGATTTTTATCATCGTTATCCTCAAGATATTCAGCAGTTAGCAGCTTTGGGAATTAAAACTTTTCGAACATCGATTGCTTGGAGTCGAATTTTTCCAAATGGGGATGATGATCAGCCCAACGAAGCTGGTTTGAAATTTTATGATAAATTGTTTACTGAGTTAAAAAAGTATCATATTCAGCCAATTGTGACTCTATCGCACTATGAAATGCCACTAAATTTGGTATTAAATTATAATGCTTGGTATGACAGACAAGTCGGTGATATGTTTGTTAAATTCGCTAAAGTAGTAATTGAGCGCTATCATGACATCGTAAAGTATTGGGTACCAATTAATGAAATCGATAGTATTATTCGCCATCCCTATTCTTCAGCAGGATTAATAAAAGATAGATTTCCTGGTGAAAATTTTGAAGCTGTCATCTATCAAGCCATGCACAATCAATTTATTGCTTCAGCTGAAATCATTAAATATGTTCATGAAAATTATAACGATCTAAAAGTTGGTAGTATGATCACAGCCACCATGGTTTATCCATATAATAGCGATCCTAAAAACACCTTGAAAGCGCGTCAAGTGATGCGCCAAAGTTATGACTTTAGCGATATTCAAGTACGTGGTAAATATCCGAGAAGCTTATTAATAAAACTAAAAAATAAGGGCATTCCTCTTCAAATCAGTGCAAGTGACAAGAAATTATTAAAAAACAATACAGCGGACTTTGTAGCTTTTTCTTATTATTCCTCTGTATGTACCGCCTATGATACAAAAGGCCTTAAAGTTACCAAGGCTAATCGTACAAAGGGTGTTTATAATAAATATTTACCAACAAGTGATTGGGGCTGGCAGATTGATCCAACTGGATTAAGGATTATGCTTTTAGATTTATATGATCGATATCAAAAGCCACTGTTTATCTTAGAAAATGGCTTGGGAGCTAAGGACGAATTAACGCCAGATGGCAGAGTTCACGATCAATATCGCATCGAATATTTAAAAAAGCATATCGAGCAAGTTCTCATTTCTATGCAAGAAGATGGAGTAGAAATTTTAGGATACTGCATTTGGGGAACAACAGATATGGTATCTGCTTCAACAACGCAAATGTCAAAGCGCTATGGTTTAATTTATGTTGATTTAGACGATCTAGGTAATGGCACTTATAAGCGCTATTTGAAAGATTCATATTATTGGTATCAAGATTTACTTAATCAAGGTAATGAAATAGATCGATCATTTTTTAATTAAAAAGCAGTTAACTCACATACGATGAGCTAACTGCTTTTTGAGTGTATTTAGTTTTCTTTGTATAATTTTTTGACATTTTGGACATCAATTGGCTGAATTGTATAAAAAGACCCTTGAGGATACATGACAGACACGTCATTTCGGTGATTTAACCCGATTGCATGTCCTAATTCATGTTCGGCAGTATTTATAATTCGATTCATATTATAGCCGTAATACTGGTTGAGAAGATAATAACTGTTTAAGTTTACAGTTGCCTTAATTAAATGACCAGTCAGCGAATTATATTGTGTATTAGTAAGGCCAGCTGCGTTGGTAGTCGCATCATTCATGGCTTTAATAATAATTTGGGCGTCATTTTTATTTTGAGTAATCCTAAAAGTAAAAGCACCGGTATTATTCCAGGCATTCAAGGCATCGATGCTGGCATTTCGTAAAGTGGGGTTAGATAAGTCGATATAAACATTAGCGCTTGGCTTGCTAAAGGCATGATTTCCATCGTTATCTGGAGACTCATCTTTTTGCAAGGTTCGTTTTGGTTCAATAAATTGCTGAACACGATAAGAAACATAAGGCAAAATATTAGTTGTGCCAAAGGTTCTTTGCAAATAAGGACCTGCGTGTTGGTAAGCAAATAATCCAGAAAATCCTAATAGTAATAAGATCACTAGATTACGGATAAATCTTTTCATTATTTCATCTCGATATTTAAAATTGTTCTTAGTTATTATAGTAGCTAATAGTTAAGAAATGTGTAAAAACTACTTTTATTTGTCTTAAGTTTATTTTACTAGTTTATAGGCTGTACAATAATTTTATCTTGAGAAAAGGAATTGAAGAATATGAACAACAAATATGATCAAATAAGCGAATATATCGCTAGTTTTACTCAAATTTATTCTGGTTTCGCTAAAAAATATGGTTTAAGCTACAATGAGCTGCACTGCTTTTATTATTTAGTGCAACATGAACGTGCTACGATGAGCGAAATTAGTAAACTGTGGAGTATACCTAAACAGACATTGAATTCATTTAGAAATAAGTATGTTAAAAAAGGATATATCTCCGTTATCGCTGATAGTGAGGATAAACGAAAAAAATTCATTACTTTAACACAAGAAGGTAAAGATTTTACTTTACCAATAATTGAAAAATTAACTCAGGCTGAAAAAGCGGCTTCTAAAGGCTTGTCAGACCAAGAGTACGCTAGCTATCTTGCTGTGTTTGACCAAATAATTGAAAATTTAATCGCCAATTTAGATTAGGCTATATTTCAGATTGACTTTTCCATTTTCTGCATTATTATAAGGTTATAGTAATAGTACGAAAACGTACTAAATTAGGTGAGGAAAATGGAGAAAGAAAATGAGATGAAATTGGGTCTAGGAAGATTTTCTTGGGTCCAAATTATAAAGATGTTGATTGTGTTGATGGTAGTTTATGGACTAATTGGACCGCTACTAATGCCGCATCCTTTTGCATTTTACACAGTACGTGGATCTGAATTGAATTATGCTCGTATTTTTTATCTACACGGGTTAACAGTTGGATTTGCCGGAATAACGGGCCTTCTTGTAGCTCAAAGCTTTAACTTGAGTGAGTTGATTAAAAAAATTATCTTTTACGCCACAATTGTTTGTGTTGTCATTGGTGTAACTGGTGGTGCAATTAATCGCTCAATGAAATATAAGATTACTTTGTGGTATCAAATTCTAAGTATGTTTGCCCTAGATGTAATCTTAATTTCTTTAGTTGTCGGCTTTGTTATTATCAAAGACCAAACTCTAAAGAGTACGAAAGCGTATGCGATAGGGCTGCTTGCCTCAATTGCCGCCATGATTGCTGCTTTATTTGGTGATTTGGCTGGTTTTATTTTAGATTTTGGTAATTGGCCAGGTATTTTTGGCTGGTATGCCAATAAAATCGGATATACTTTACCTCAATGGCAAGATGCATTATTGCGCACACACTCTGATATGATTGTAGTATCAATTTTGTGTTTAATATTAGCGATTGGCAATTACCGTTTCGGCAGATCTTTAGTGGGAGACGCTAAGAAAATTCGCAGTGTGGGTGAAGTTTTAATAATCATCGGAATTATTTTGATGCTAGCAATTTATTTGGTGTCAGGCCTAGGTGGTTCCGGCGTTCAGATTCCACATTTATTTACTGAAAAAGGCTTCTTTGAACCGCGCGGTCAAAGTGTAGCTGGTGTTGATTTGGGCGACTTTGTGATTGGGGTTTTCGTTTTTATCGGAGGTATTTTAACTACTGGAGCTTGTGCTTTTGGTAAACAAAAAAATCATCCATTAACTAAAAGTGCAAGATATACAGCAATTGGTTTATTTATAGGGATGCTGTGCATTTCGCTCGCAGTTGGTGGGCTTGGCTTTTTAGAAGAGTATCGCGCGGATCTTTATAATTCCGATGTAGCTACAACTCCACGCGGAGATTTTGGGTTTATTTTCCGTTTGCTGCATGTCGATATTTGCTTATTACTATTTCCAGCAATGATGACCTTGATGCTGCTAGCAGAAAAATCATTGAAAGCAAAACAGAATTATATTTTTCAATTGTTAATTCGGTGGGGAATTATTATTACCTTTATTGGAGCTTTGATTTTTATGCTTTTTAATTATCATCAATTTGGTCCGGGCACTTGGGTCTTAGCAATTGGGATCATTATCTTGTTAGTAGGAATTATCTGGTATGTTTTTGTAAATAATAAAAAAGCTAATTAACTAAAATGACTTAGATTTGTGTCTAGGTCATTTTTTATTTGTCTTAAGTTTAAGATAATAGTCAGAATTTGGTAAGCGTATACATTTATGATAAAATAGTATGCAAAGTTTTTAAATTAACGCAAAATAGGTGATTAATTTGGCAAAAGAAACCGAACAACAAAAAGAACAAAAACATTTAGATGATGTTTTAGGACTCATTAAAACTCGTGAGGGTCAACTAGACAAATCTATTAACCGAGCTCAATCAGAAGCTCAAAATTTGAATGCTCACTTTTTTGATGATCTAAAACTAGATTACGATGGCTATTCCACTTCTATGGATACAGCTTTATCAATTCATCAGCAGCAACAAATGCTGCAAGAGCGTCAAAATGCTTGGCAACATTCTGCTAAACAACTTTCAACTTTAAAGAGATTAGAGAAAAAGCCATATTTTGCACGGGTGGATTTTCAAGAAAAGGGTGAAGAACCTGAAACTATTTATATTGGTTTAGGTTCCTTTGCGGATAAAGATGATCATTTCTTGATTTATGATTGGCGTGCGCCGATTTCGTCGATTTATTATGATGGAAAATTGGGCGAAGTTACTTATAATGCACCTGATGGTGAGCAAACCGTCGATATGACCAAAAAGCGTCAGTTTTTAATTGAAGACGGTAAGATCACTAACATGTTTGATACCAATGAATCAATTGGTGACCAGATGCTGCTGAATGTCTTAAATGAAAAGTCATCAACGCAGATGAAGTCGATTGTAACTACCATTCAGCGTGAACAAAATAAGATTATCCGTAATACTGATGCGGATTTACTTTTTGTTCAAGGTGCAGCTGGTTCTGGTAAAACAAGTGCAATTATGCAAAGAGTGGCATATTTGCTTTATCGCTATCGTGGTAACTTAACTTCTAGTGATGTCATCATGTTTAGTCCAAACCAATTATTTAATGACTATGTCAAAAATGTTTTACCTGAAATGGGTGAACAAAACATGGTTCAGATGACATATTGGCAGTTTGTATCACGTCGTGTGCCTGGCATGGATGTTGAAACTTTATTTGAGCAATTCGAAGATCAAAAAGAAGATAAAGATATTGCGAACTTAAAGGATTCACTTGCCTTCTTTAATGCTGTCACGCGCTATGCTAACCACCTTGAAAAAAGTGGGATGCTCTTTAGAAATATTCTCTTTAAAGATCCCAAAAAGCCGTTTTACGACAAAGAAAAGATTAAAGAGATCTACTATAGCTTCAATGAAAATTATCATTTAAGAAACAGAATTGAAGCTACGAAAGAAGCGCTTATCTCTAGCTTAAATCATCGAGTAGAACCTGAAACTCACAAAGCTTGGGTGAGTCGCACTATTGAGTCACTGGATCAAGAACAGCTTAATAAACTTTATGATCGTCCAGATCAAGAATTTGAGTCGAGTGCTAAAGAAGAACATTTCTTAGCTCGTAAGATTGTTATCAAACAATTGAAACAAGTCGCTCGCAAGATTAATCAAAACCGCTTTTTAAACATTCGTGGTCAATACTTAGCATTTTTAAGAGCTGTTCCGAAATTGATTGATTTATCAAAATGGAATATTAGTGAAACCCAGTGGCAAAAGCACGTTGAAGAAGTTAAGAAAAACTTTGTTGATCACAAGATTAAGATGGGTGATATTTCGCCATATCTTTATCTTTACGACCTAGTGACAGGTCGAAGAACTGACTATGAAATGCGCTATGCCTTTATTGATGAAATTCAAGATTACACACCATTTCAATTGGCATATCTTAAATATAATTTCCCACGTGCTAAGTTCACGATGCTGGGTGATTTGAACCAGGCGATTTTTACAAAAGATGAAAGTAAGACCTTGCTAGGACAAATTTCGAAATTATTTGATCCTAAAAAAACTGATGTAGTCCAGCTTACTAAGTCATATCGTTCTACTAAAGAGCTGACTGACTTTACTAAGCAAATTTTGCGTCAAGGTGAAAAGATCGAGGCCTTTGATCGCAAGGGTCCTAAACCTGCCTTTTATAAGCGTGATAGTGAAGGTAGCGAATATGATGCCTTAGTTGATATTTTGAAAGAAAATGATGCTGCTAAGCTGACCACAGCTATTATTACTAAGACCTTAGAGCAGTCTCAACAAGTTAGTGCCGAGCTCAAAAAGAGGAATGTAAAAGCTACGCTAGTTGCTTCTGCTAACCAACGTTTAGTTGAAGGAACTTTAATTATGCCATCATATTTGGCTAAAGGATTAGAGTTTGACGCAGTAGTAGCTTGGGATGTTTCAGAAAGTAATTACCATGAACTAGATGAAACCCAGCTTCTTTACACAATTACATCTCGTGCGATGTATAAGCTAGATTTGATCTATCAGGGACAATTAAGCCCATTATTTGATGACCTAGATAAAAATACTTATGTGAATAAATAAGTTTATTATTAGAAATGGGATGTTAGATATGGTTTCAAAAACGCAAGTTGTTGAAGTTATGAGTGAATTAGCACAGGCTTTAATTCATGATTATCCTTCTTCTTCATTAACTGAGTATGTCTGCGAAAGTTTAACAACAATCAAAAAGAGCAACGGTGTTGCTTTTACTGGCCAGCTGCAGTATTTTTTCAATCATGCACCAATTGTTAAAACATCAGATAATTTAAAATTCAATGAAAAGACACGCAAGCTCTGGGATAAATTATTCTCTTTAAATGAATTGGGAAATAATCTATGGGGAGCTAGCTTGTAAAAACGTATATTAAAAAGGTTGATAATCTGCACATTAAGATTATCAGCCTTTTTTTGCTACAACTTTTGCTCAATTAAGTTAGCTAAGTTATCGATCAATATTTTATTGCCATCATCATTTAAATGAATACCATCAGCTTGCAATAATTCATTAGGAAATGGCCTTTTTTGCAACAACCCAGCTAAATCTAGAAATGGGAGTTTATTACGGCGTGCACACTCTTTAGCTACTAATTCAAACTGCAATGTGCGTGGCCACGCTTGATCTAAAGCAACTTTCCAGTTGGTATATGACGGTCCCATTAAAATGATCTTATCTCGACCGATGTGATCGACAATATCTTGCAAATTCTTGGCATATTGACCAGCACTAAGACCTAATTTAACGCTGGCATCATTAGTTCCTAATCCTAAAACAACTAAATCATATGGAGGTTTTACACGTAAATCAAGAAAGTCTAATCCTTCTTGGCTTGTAGCTCCGGGAACGGAATGATTCAGTATTTTAAATTGGGGGAACCTTTTTTGCAGGGCGCTTGTAATAGCGTCTGTTGGGATTCCATCTTTAAAGCCAGCGAGGATGGAATCGCCAAAAAGGATTATCTTTTTCATATCAAAAACTTCTTTTCTTTCTCTCAATATATATGATAGGCTGAACAGTGACGAATTACTAGTCAAGAAGGTTAAAGGAGGGCTAGATTTTGCAAAACGAATTTATTCATATCACACCATGCAAGTGGCAGGAGTTTAACCCTCCAAGCGAAAATTTTTTAGCAGATTATTTTGCATATCAGCTAAACGAATTTTTCAACCAGCAAAAGCAAAGAGAATTGTTCTTGAACCAAACTATAACTGCTCCTTTTATCATTGGAATTGCAGGCTCAGTTGCTGCAGGTAAGTCAACTTTTGCAAAAAAAGTAGAGGATTTGTTAAATCAAAATTACCCTGATTTAAAGACTGCGGTAGTTTCAACTGATGGTTTTTTGATGTCGAATAATGAATTGAAAGCTAAGGGATTAATGGATCAAAAGGGGTTTCCGGTATCTTTTAACTGGCAGGCTCTGAATAACTTTTTGTGTGCACTTAAAGTTGGTAAAAATAATGTCCCCTATCGACTTTACTCACAAGAGATATCTGACTTGGTTACTGATAGAGTGGGTAAGATTAGCAATTGCAATATTGTAATTATCGAAGGCATTAATATTTTACAAGTGCCAGAAAAGTTTCAGCCTCCAAGTGATTTCTTAGATTTGGGCATTTATTTAGATGCGGCAGATGAAGATCTTGAGTATTGGTTTATGCAGCGATTTCATAGCCTACTTAAGTTAAATGAAAATAACCCAGATAATTTTTATTATGAGTGGGCTCACTGGCCAATTGAAAAAGCCGATAAGCTAGCTAAGGATGTTTGGCAAAGCGTTAATTACAAAAATTTAGTTAAATATATCGCTCCAAGTAAAACAAGAGCAGATTTAATTATTAAAAAGCAAAAAGATCACACATTCAGTGATTTTTATATTAAGAAGTTTTAGGAGAATAGAAATGACACAAGCAATCGAATTGAAAAAAGGTATGATTTTTAGTCAAGATGGAAAGTTAATCGAAGTTTTAAAGAGTAACCACCATAAGCCTGGTAAAGGTAATACTGTTATGCAAATGGACCTACGTGATGTTATTAGCGGCGCAGTAGTACATAAGACGATGCGTCCAAGTGAAAAAGTGGAATTAGTTGAAGTGTCGCTCAAAAAGGCACAATATCTTTATGATGATGAAGCTAATTATATCTTTATGGACCAACAAACCTATGAACAATACATGATTCCTAAAGAACACTTAGAGCAAGAATCAAAATTTTTAATGCCAAATATTGATGTTGAGTTAAAGTTCACAGACGAAGGAAAGTTGATCGGTATCAACTTGCCATCAACCGTTAAAATGAAAGTAAGTGAAACTCAACCTGGCATTAAAGGTGCCACTGCTGCAGCTGGTGGTAAGCCTGCAACTATGGAGACAGGGTTAGTAGTAACTGTACCTGATTTTATTAATGAAGGCGAAGAACTGATTATCGGTACTGAAAACGGTGATTACAAGGGCCGAGCAGATAGCATTAGCCGCTAATTTATTCATTTATATTCCATTATTATATTTTTATATAGCCACTTATATATAATATTTTATATTAAATAGTTATATATTATATTGCATAGAAATCGCTTTCAATTTAAAATTAGAGTATAAATTTTATTTTTAGGAAGTGTTTATTATGGCAGAACCAAAATGGCTAAAAGATATTAAAGAAGAAGACTACATGAAAGAAGACTTTGAAGCTTCAGGTAAGTCACGTTATACAGTTGAAGGCATTGATAAAAACGATCCTGACTGGCTTGAAAAAGCTGCAAAAAAGGTCAATGCAGCTCAAGGCGATGACTATGTTAAGTTAGATGCAGGCTTGTTGACTGTTAATCAAATCAACTGGATGCTTCGTCGCACCTTTGGTGAATTAACTTATGTTGATGATAATAACCAATTCTTGTGGTACAACAGACCACTTGATTCAAGTAAAAAGATGCTCGCTAGCCGCACTCCAGATCAAGTAGGAGACACTATGGGAGCAGTTCACCCAGATGTCAGGGATGTTATTCCAGAAGCCAAAAAAGTCGTTTATGCTTTACGTCATAAAGTTGGCGGACATGACGAAGTTAAAATGCCAGTTCCAAATGGTAATCGTCATAAGATGATCTTACACGATTATAAGAGAATTGAAGACGAAGATGGCAACTACATGGGGATTTATGAATGGGTCCAAGATTTGTATCCGCTGGTAAAATATTTCTGTGAAACCACTGGACAAAAACTCGTTGATGACCCAGATGCGGTTAGTGGAGCAACTTTTAAACGCGATGCTGATGCTGCAACTGGTGCATCAAGAAAAGCTCAGATGCCAGAAGAAGTTGAAAAGCCAAAGACTGATACATCATCGGGAGCTTCTCATCATTAATTTAAGAGTAAACAAAAAGAAAGTAAGAAAAAATTCATCTTACTTTCTTTTTTTGTCCTGGTTACAACTTATTTCTTTTTCTTGCGACCAATTAGATAGCCAATTGTTCCAATTACTGTGGAAGCGGCAATACTAATCAATCCAGCAACTTCAGTAGATAAGGTAGCGCCTGCTCCTGATTGAGGTAATTCTTCGTTGGTTGATGTAAGGTTGATTGATGGGTTACTTTCTCCAAGTGGTCTAATATTTGAAGAAGAACTTGGAGTAGTTAAGATAGGTGATGAGGAAGTGCTTTCGTCATTACCTGTTGTTGAATTTGAAGAATTGCCATTTTCAGAATCAGTTGAACCATTTACTGAATCATTGCCTTCAATTGAAGAGTTATTACCATTTTGACCTGGATTTTCAGGTTGGCTAGTGTCGTTTGAATCATCGTTGTCACCAGGCTTGCTAGTGCTATCATCATCTGGATTAGATGGGTTATTAGGCTTGTCATCTTCTGATGGCTGATCAGGATCAGTTGGTTTATCGTCTGAGCCAGGTTGATCAGGGTCAGTTGGCTTATCTGGATCTGTAGGCTTGTCAGGTTTATCAGGATCTACAGGTTTATCAGGTTTGTCATCGCCTTCTTCGTCTTTGACTGGAACGTATTGAACTTCGACTTCTCTGATTTCGTCTTCATCATTTTCAAGATCTGGAGTCGGAACTGCACGTTCTTCAACTTCATCAGTTTCGATTTCACGATCTTCTGGATCATCAAAGAACTTAGGATACTTCACAACCGCCTTATGTTTGTCGAGTTTTTCAACCTTGTAAGAAGACCATTTTCCAGAGTTCCCTTCAGTCTTATGTAATTCCCAGTCGCTGTAGTCCCATTCATTGACATTAGCACGAGCTGACAAGGCAGAAACCGAATCTACTTTAGATTTGTGTACTTTCTTTCTAACGAAAGTAACTTTTTGAACTTCTTTTAACTGTCTTTCTTCATTAGGCTTTACTACGTAAATGTGGCGGATTAAACGCTTAATTAAATCACCGTCTTCGTAGTCATAAGCATACTTTTCGTCAGCTTCAATAGTGACAGTGATGTCGAGTGAAGAGTTGTTAGGGTAGTCACTTGCTACAATGTCTTTTTCAGGCATACCTGAAACTTGAACGATGTGATAGCCCTTAGGAATTTGAGCTTTGATCTTCTCGTTTAATTCAGCTAATGACAGTTTTTGACTGCCTGTTAAGTCAATTTTTTTAAGACTCTTGTCAGCTAATTTGCCATCTTTATCCTTGATATTGACTTTAACATCCATGGCGTTTACTTGGCTGTATTTTACATAAACTGTTTCATCGTTATCATCCCAGTTGGCGTCTTTTTCTTCAACGACATTGTTTAACTTGCCGTCAACATAAGATTCATAGCCGTCAATTTGATCAATGTTGTATTTTGCCCAATTCTTAGCAGAATCATCTGCTAAAGTCCAGTGAGTCCAGCTTTCTTGACCATCATCTACGATCTTATTTCTAGTGTAAGAAACAGTTTGTTTTTCTATTTGCTTTTTACCATTAGGAAGAGTGATATCGATTGTTCGAGTAATCTTCTTAATAAAGCCTTCTTTTTCAGGGTCTTCAACTTCTTGTGGAGTGATCACTTGCTTAGGCTTTTTAATTGTTACTGTGATTTCAAAAGATTCGTTTTCTTTTTCAGCAATGATATCTTTAAGTCCCTTGATTGCTGTTATTTGGTAATCTTTTGGTAAGTTATCAGCGATGATTTCGTTCAAGTGGTTTACAGAAAAGCTGTCGCCTTTACGTAAGTCGATTGGATCTAAAGCTTTAACGATTTTACCATCGGAAGTTTGGTAAGAGATCTTAATATCAGCGAATTTTTCAGTAAGGTAGGTTACATTAACTTCTTCGTCTCTGTCATCCCAGTTAACGTCTTTTTCTTCAACGACATTGTCTAACTTGCCATCTACATAAGATTGGAAGCCGTCAATTTGATCAATGTTGTATTTAGCCCAAGACTTGTCGGAACCCGCTAATTCCCAAGGAGTGTAAGAAATCTTATCGCCTTCTTCAATTCTATTTCTTTGGAAAGAAACAGTTTGAATCTTTTGTTTAGTTTCACCATTAGGAAGAGTGATGTTGATTTTACGAGTGATGCGTTTGACTAATCTTTCATCGTCAGGATTCTTGACATCATCTGGAGTAATGATCTTCTTAGCTGGCTTAATTACCGCAACAATATTGAAGGATTGGTTTTCTTTTTCAGCAACAACGTCATCTAAGTCCTTGACAGTAACGATTTCATAACTCTCAGGCAAGTTGGCATTAATGATTGATTGCAACTTTTCTTTAGAGTATTTTTCACCCTTGTGGAGGTCGATTCTGTCTAAAGCTTTTAAAACTTCGCCATCTACATTTTCATAAGAAATCTTAATGTCAGCAAAGTTTTGGTTTTCGTAAGTTACGTAAACGATTTGATCTTCAGTATTCCAGTAAACTTGATCAACATCCTCGATGACATTGTCTGCTTTTGCGTCAACATAGCTAGTGTAGCCGTCGAATTGTTCAACGTTGAATTTATCCCAGCCCTTGTTACTGCCTTTAGCTAATTGCCATTGAGTAAAGACAGGAGATTCGTCATTATCAATGATTTTGTTTCTTTCGAATGTAACAACTTGCTTAACTTCGCGAGTTTTACCGTTTGGAAGAGCGATCTTGATTAAGCGAGTTACGTGCTTACGTAAGCCCTCTTTGACAGGGTCTTTGACATCGTCAGGAGTGATAAGTACTTGCTTTTTCTTAACTGTAATAGTGACTTTGTGTGACTTGTTTTCTACGTCAGCAGTAACATCTTCTAATCCATCAACTTTCGTGATTTCGTAGCCGTCAGGCAAGTTCTTGTTGATGATGTTTTCAAGAATATCCTTCGAGAAAGTCTGGCCTTGAGAAAGGTCGATTCTGTCTAAAGCCTTAATAGTCTTGCCATCAGCAGTTTGGTAAGCAATCTTGATATCAGCGTAGTATTTGTTTACGTAAGAAACATAAACTAATTCATTTTTCATTGTTGAGGTAACGTCTTTTTCTTCAACAACGTTATTTGGCTGACCATCAACTTGAGAAGTGTAGTTTTCAAATTGTTCTACATTGAATTTGTCCCACGATTTTTTATCGCCTAGTAATTCCCAACCAGTATGGGTAATTTTACCATTTTCTTCAATTCTGTTTCTTTGGAAGGAGACAGTTTGAACTTTATCTTGAGTCTGTCCGTTTGGTAAAGCGATCTTGATTCGACGAGTGATATGTTTTATTAAGCCCTCTTTAACAGGATCTTTGACATCGTCAGGAGTGGTAACTATTTTAGATTTTTTGACTGTTACTGTGACGTTGTGTGATTTGTTTTCTACATCAGCAGTAACGTCTTCTAATCCCTTAACTTCTACGATTTCGTAGCCAGCAGGTAAGTTCTCGTTAACGATAGTTTCAAGTAGGTCTTTTGAGAAAGTCTGGCCTTGAGCAAGATCGATTCTGTCCAAAGTTTTAATAGTCTTGTCGTCAGCAGTTTGGTAAGAAATCTTGATGTCAGCGTACTTAGCATTTACATAAGTTACGTTAACTGTTTTGTCATTTGTGTTAAAGTCAACATCTTCTTGTTCAACAACATTGTTTAATTTGCCATCTACATAAGATTGGTAACCATCGATTTGGTCAACATTATATTTTTCCCAATCCTTATTTTCGCTAACAACTTCCCATTTAGTGTAGTTTTCTTTGCCGGCTTCAACAATTTTATTTCTTTCAAAGGTTACAATTTGGGTAACCTTATTAGTTTTACCGTCTGGAAGGACAATATTAATTGTACGTGTAAAGTGTTTACGTAATTTTTCTTTGATAGGATCTTTAACATCGTCTGGAGTAATAGTTTGACGTTTTGGCTTAACTGCTAGTGTGATGTCATAGATAGTTGGTTCGTTAGGACCAGTAAATCCCTCTGGACGACTTGATTCCACTTCCAATTCATAACCATTCTCTTTTAAAAATGTATTAATTTGAGAATTAAGTTCATCAGCTTGTAATTTTTCTCCTGGTGAGAGTTGGATAGGATCAAGGTGACCAACTTCTTCACTATCTAGCGTAAATTTGACATTAACTGTACTTTTAGCCGCATCTGTATATTCATAGGCAATAAGTACGTCAGAGTTTCTTCCCTCTTGGACATTTTCAAAGGTAATCTCAGGAACAATTGTACCACTCGTATATCCGTCAGTCGTAATTGTGTATTTGTGTCCTGTATATCTATTTGGTGTTAGTTGCTCCAAACATTTTGTCCCTTCCACGCTTTCCAATCATTATTGAACTTATCCCCAGTTTTAGTTTGATAGAAGATGGCTTCTTGTATAATTTCTTCTGTTTTACCATCAGCATATTTGATAGTAATCTTTCTAGTGAATGTTTTGAAGAAATCTTTTTGTGCTGGATCTTTTGGATTATCGGGCTCAATTGGTTGGTCTGCCTTTTTAACATATGTAATGTTTAAGGTTTCGTTTTGCTCAGCTTTAGGAGTCGCTTCATTAATTACGTTACTAGCTGCTTTTTCTCCGTTGATGTAAATGTCGTATCCATCAAATTCAGGGATCTCGTAGGATGCCCATTGAGTAATTTGACTAGAGTTTTCCCACTCACTAAATTCATCTTTACATGGAACGGAGTATGTGCAGTAATATCTATAGCGCCAAAAGTTTACAGTTTGTCTTTTATTGATTTCTTCTCCTGTAGGAGTTTTACCTGTAATTGTTCTTATACTTTTAGAATATTGTTTTTCTTTTTTATGATAAAGCAAGTCTGGATCAGAAGATCCTCGAGTAGTGCCATGTCCATCTTGGGTCTGGTTGGTATTTTCTGAGTGTGAATCTTGTGCTGTATTAGTATCTTTAACTTTAGATTCATCATTTTCAGTCTTGTCTTCAACTTGCTCACTGTTTTCATTAATAGTAGCTGCAGAAACTAGGGGAGCAGCTGTATTAGCTAAAATGCCAAAACTTAGTAAGACGGCAGCAGCCCCTTTCGATAATTTGCGGATTGCAAATTGCGTCTTTTTTGATTTAAACATAGTTTGTATCCTCCATATCGTATAGAAATGATAATCATATACGTAATAATATTGAATTCGATTTCAAATTTAACAATGTATATATTACGAATAATTTATGAAGGTATTATGTTTAGATTATGAACTAATTTTGTACAATTAATGATTTTTTTATGAACTGAAAAAGGCTTAGCTATGCACAGCTAGGCCTTTAATACTTAGTTATTTTGCTCTTTCAATATGTCTCTAATTTCTTTTAAGTAAAGTTCTGAATTTTCGATTTCTTTCTTAGGTTCTTCCTTTTTCTTAGGCATTAGTTTGTTAATGAGTTTGATCAATAAAAATACGACCAATGAGATAATCAGAAAATTAATAACGGAATTCAGAAAACTACCGTATCTAAAAGTTGCATCCCCAATTGAAAACTTTAAATCTGAAAGATCAATTTTTCCTACAAATAGTCCAATAAGTGGGTTAATTAAATTTTTTACCAGGGAATTTACAATTGCAGTAAAAGCAGCCCCGATGATTACTCCTACAGCAAGGTCCATCATGTTCCCGCGTGAGATAAATTCCTTGAATTCTTTGATCAATTTCAACGCCTCCTCAAATATTTTTTATAGAATAATAAAAATTATACTGAAAGTGGCTTTTTGATGCGAAGTATAAGCAATATTTTTTTGAATTGCAGAATGCAAAATCTTCAATACTTTAATTAGTGAAAAATGTCAATACTTGTTTTGATATTTATCTCATATATACTAGATATCGATGTCTTTATTAACAAAAAGACGGACAAGGCACAAGATGTTGTATTTTATTAAATAACAGATTTTGTGAACCTATTAGAAAAAAGAGGAGAGTTTGTATGCAAGAATCTGCATCATTAAATGGTTCAAAGTCTACCAAAAAAGACAATTACTTCATTTGGCTGTTAAAGCAGTTACACGGCTGGCCAGTACAAAACTATATGTTATGGTTTTTCGCTTTTGGCTTCCAATTAGCGATTTTAATTCAAAATAAGATCACAGCTTTATCCGTGATCACTTTTATCGGAGCTTTGCTTGGTACTTTATGTGTACTTGCAATCAACGCAACCAAGGCGATTAATGGTTGGCTTGGTTTGATTTCAGCCGCTTGTTTTATTTATGCAGGTTTGGAAGCAAAGAACTATCTTTCTATTTTTGAACAAATTGCATATATTTTAACTTTGGACTTACCAGTTATTCTGTCTGTAAGATCATGGAATGATGATACTAAGAATCACTTGCGTAAGTTCGGTGCCAAGCAATGGGTAATTGCGATTGTAGGCACGTTAGTTGTTTATGCAGTTAGTGGTTACTTAATTGGTAAGTTTACAAACGATCCGCGTCCTTGGATCGATGCAATTAGTTTTGCTATTTCACTTACTGCTGGAATTATGTGTTTCTTACGTTACAATAACCAATATTTCTGGTGGACTGCTAGTGGTATCTTCCAATTAATCTTATGGGGAGTAACTTTTGCACAAGGCGATGCAACTTTAGCGATGGCTGTTAACTCATTGATCTACGTTGTAAATGACGTTTTGGCATTTACTGTTTCACCTTGGTTTAACATGGGACGCAGACGCGAAGGCTTGAAAGAAATTAAGAAGTAAAATTA